>NZ_DFPI01000035.1:0-193881 GCF_002377215.1 Sphingobacterium sp. UBA3519 | reverse complement strand
CTTTTTGAGACAGCCTCTTTTTAAGTTTTTAATCTTTCGATCTGTAGCCCGTAGGGGAATAACACTCTTCTGGCAATAATCTCTTTATCAGAGTTTTACAAACTTTCGTTTTCCCAACTCACTGAATCCCTCACTGGTTTGACATACGTTTTAGCTGCAATTGCTATACAACTTAAATATAGCAAATTGCGTTAAACTTGGCAAGTTAAAATTTAAAAAAGCCTCCTGATCTTTCAAACAGGAGGCTAACAAACACTTCGAAACAAAATGTCGGTGCAAAAGCCAATAATTAAGATGTGCCAGATTCTTCCGAAAGAATAGGAGGCTACAAAACTTGGTACCTTGATCTTGGGCACTAAAATTTTATTGCAGAGAAATTCGTTGTCGACGATCTGAAACAAGGTTGAGGGGAATGTTGAAGGACTGAGATGTGAGAATTAAATGCAGAAAAGTCCGGCCTCGCAAAAGGGTGTTTTCCCTTTTTTAATTCATGCGGATGATATATTAAAGGACACGTTAACCAATAAATTTTTTGTACAATTGTGTTTGTCTCACGAAAAAAAGTATAGAAAGGCTCGATGATGCTCGAACCATCGAAAATCACTGCCACAAGAGGCTGATCTGGCGTTGCTAAGAGAAAAACCGATTGAATTCCTCGTCCGTATAACTTAAAATGTGTAAATCTATCGGCCAACAAACAAGGATACACTTGACCTGAAGATGCGCAACCGTTATGTCGATTGTCTTGTCCAGAGAGTCTTCACCTCTAACAGAGAAATGTCACTAGACCTCCTATTGCGATGAAAGAACTGAGGTACAGCCAGTGGAACGCAAAGTTTTCACTTATTTAGAGCATTATTGTCATAATTTTCACTTGCATGTACACATCGAGGAATAATATGCATGTATTGGATTAGGAATCGATGCGTAACTATAAATTCCGGAACCGAAGGAAAATAAGAACAGCACTCTTGCGAAGATAAAACCTTTGACTATTTGTCTCACGTTATTAGGCAAAGTGTCTGCTTTGTATCGCTGAAAATCAAAAAAATATACAGTGTTTATCTAAGGAATTTCTGTTGTTTTTGGACTCCAAAACAACAGAAAAGATATATCAGTTCATTTTTTTTCTTAAAAAATACTAGAAGAAAGCAAAAATAAGCAAAATGGTTAAGACCATTCATATACAGTAGTTTAGAAAACGTGAGGCAAAATTTGGAAGTAGGTGTCCGACAAGTTTTGGGCTTAAAATTACAAGGTTAGGTTACTAAATCGTTACTGAGTACAACCAACCGAATGATAATATAACAATCTATATTTCAGTCATTTGAACAAATTTTCATATTCCCTTGTAACTCAATAAAATTTAATTTTAAACGTTAAACAATTGAGTTATGGAACAAGAGAAAAGATCCACGTTCAAACTGCTTTTCTACCTGAAGAAGAATGAACCTAAGAAGAACGGAAACGTGCCTGTTATGGGACGTATCACTATTGACGGAATACCAAAATCCTTTAGTACCAAACTGGACATCAACCCCAATAATTGGGATTTAAAGCACGGAAGAGTTTTAGGTAAAAGTGCCCAGGCCCTGGGTACCAATCTCAAATTGGACAATATTCGTGTGCGTATCAACAAGATTTACGATGATATGCTCAAGGATGAAGGCTTTGCAACTGCACAAAAAGTAAAGCTGTCCTTTTTAGGGGTTGGTGTAATGGATGATGCCATTCTTAAAGTATTTAAAGAACAGAATGAGGATTTTGAAAAGATGGTCACTTCACGCCCCGTGGGGCGGTGAAGCAAGCCTTGACACAGTTCATTTTACAGACCCTTTCTCTTTCCAATAGCATCTCCTCGATCTGCTTAGGGGTTTTATACCGCAGAGCAGAATGTATTCTTTGGGTATTGTAAAATCCCTTTAATGTATCAAAAGATTTCCAATCTAGCTGACTGCTGATCCATTAATTTTCTATGGTAGACAATTTCAGCTTTTAATGTCTTGAAAAGCTCTCAGCTGCTACGTTGTCCCAGCAATTCGCCTTCTTGCTCATGATTTGAAGTCTCCTGTTTTCTACAATTATCTTCCTGAATTCATCGCAAGCATATAGCATCCCTATATCCGAATGGAAGATAAGGCCAACTTTGACACCTCCGTTTCTAATAGCCATCCTGATGGCTTCTACGGTAGTGTTTGTAGCGGTCATGTCAGTGCTCAAAGACCATCCGATCACTTTTCTGTCCGCTAGATCGATGAATGTTGTTAGATAAAGCCATCTTGTACTTGTATGGATGTAAGTAATGACTCCATCCCATTTCTACGACAGGGAATCCGCCGAAAGATCTCTTTTGAGGAGATTTTCAGCTATCCTGTAGCTATGGCTCGAATCTGTGGCCACCCTAAATTTTTTCTTCACCTTACTTCGTATTCCATGTTTCTTCATCAACCCTTCAACATAGCTTCTTGACACCTTTTCACCTTTTTTGTGCAGCTCTGCGGATATCCGTGGGCTACAATAGATATACTTACTATCCATGTGTGCCTGATTTATTTTATCCACGAGTGATTTACTTTGCTGTTCCCTAGGTGACTCGGGAGAAACTTGCCAACGGTAAAAACAACTGCTGCTAACGTTCAATACCTCGCCATCTTCTCTACGTAATTTACCTCTCGGTTAGCCTCTATGAATCGGTATATGTATCGTCTCCCCTGGAGAAGATGGCTATGACCTTTTTTAATATATCACACTCTAACTCTGCATCTCTTAATTTTTTACGTAAAATCCTCAACTCCTGTTCCCCAGTGCTAATTTTAGGATTATCAGGGAAAACTTTATCCTCATTATAATGAGGGTTTCTACACCTCTTACTGAGCAAACTGGGTCCTATATCCAGCTCCTTTGCAACTTCTGCCACTGACCCTCTAACAACGCTCAGATCCACTGCCATTATCTTAAATGAATCATCAAACCTTCTATGCAACTCTACAAATTTTAAATTACTTATTAAATCTGTCTCGCACCAAAAGTAGCAACTCCACACGATGCTGTCTATGATTCAACTGATATAGATTTACCTACAGAAAGTTAGTCTTAGTATTCGACTTTTTGTCAACTGACATTAAAAATATTGCCGAAGAATCGAGATATTAGCCCCTTTCGGGAATGATTGCTACGGTCTGAACATCTCCTGTACACAAAAAGGTTGGAAAAAATAAGTTAACTTACCGCTATCAGAATTCACGAAGCCCCTGTTGCGCGACTGGCCCATTATTCCGATATTTGCTTTTTTACATGCCGGCATGCAGTATTATCCCGTACCTGACAGTTTATCTCCATTGATTGAGTCCATCTGGTCGTTCGAAAGCCCGGAGCAGCTCCCCGAGCACGAGCAGGCCCTAGTGATCCCGACCGGTAAATGCGTATTGCTGTGGAACTACCAAAGTACTTACGAGCATGTCGTGGACGACACGGTCTTTCATCATCCGCTGTACGACCTGCATCTGGTGGGCCCTCACAACAAAAATATTGTGCTCCGCGGTTCTGTCCCGGTCAGCTCCATCGGCATCACCTTCAGGCCCTATGGCTATTATGCCATCGCAGGTGCTGCCATGCCCACATTAGTCAACAGGGTAGCGTCCATCTCCCGCCTGAAGCGGGACGGCAGCATGGTACTGGACTCCTGCACTGGTTTGCCTGCGGACAGTATCGGTTCGCTGCTGCAGCTGCTGGCCGAGCGGATACAGTTTGCAGCCGATGGGCGCGTCATCAGTGCAGTGGATGCCATCGACCAGCATAAGGGTAATATCCGAATCCGGGAGGTATTCGAAAATATTCCCGGCTCGCAGAGACATCTCAATAAGCTGTTCAAGCAGCAGGTCGGCCTGACACCGAAAGAATATGCTTCCATCGTGCGCCTGCAGGCGATGTACAACCTCTATATCCGTGATCATCAAAGGGAAAACAAAGACCATCTGTATGACCTTTACTATGACGAATCCCACTTCCTGCAAAACTTCCGCAAGGTATTCGCACAGCGGCCCCGGCAGTTCATGCGCGCCCCCAACCAGCTGGGCAATGCCTTCAACAAATAACGATAGGTCTACTTTTTCCTATTTTGCCATCCCGGGGAGCTGTTACTTTGCAGAAAAAAACACACAATCATGAGATTAAAACAAGTAACAGATACCGCCAGCGCCTTGCTGGCCTTCAAAGCGGCCTCAGGCTCCATTCCCTTTGCGGAAGAGGTAGCCGCCTATTTCGGCATCGAAATCCCTGCCGCTCCGCAACAGGATTTTGGTTTCTGGGCAAGCGTGGTGCACTTCGAAATGCGGTACCGCTCCCTAGATTACTTTCTGGAAAAGACCTCAGCACCTACCGTACTCGAGCTTTCCGCGGGCTTCTCGTTGCGCGGTCTGGACTACGCCCGCAAGCACCCCGACGCCAGCTACATCGACACGGACCTGCCGGCCATCATCAGCCAGAAGAGTGATATGCTGAGTACCATGCAGCAGGCTGTCCCGCAAAACCTGCAGTTACAGCCGCTCGACGTCCTGCACGCCGAAAGCAATCCGGAGACCAGCAGCGACCTCGCCATCATCAATGAGGGGCTGCTGCTGTATTTCGACGATGAAGACAAAAAGCAGATCCTACAGCATATCCGCAGGCTGCTCGAGCGGCAGGGCGGCACCTGGACCACCGCCGATATTTATATCCGGCATGAGACCCATGCCGTGGGAAGCGACAGAGACGGACAATGGAACGATTTCTTCCGGAAAAACAACGTGCACGCCAACTACTTCGAGTCTTTCGACCAGGCCGAGCAGTTCTTTTATGATCAAGGCTTCCGGGTGCTCGAAAAGTACCCGCCCGAATTTGACAAATACAGCAGCCTGCACAAGCTACTGGCGGCAGCCACGGGTGAACAGCTGGAGCTACTCAAAAGCCGGGGCAAAGTCCAGGAGACCTGGCAACTGGGACTGAGGTAAGTCCCCCGCCTCAATGGCTGACAAGCAGCCTTTACATACACTACCTTCCGGAAACATACCCGGAGGTAGGCCGCTCTGCTTAGTTACCTGATGCTTGCGCAATACCAGTGCGCATCTAGCCTACAGGCTGATCTAGATTCCTAGATTCACAACACACTGGTTCTAGTAGGCGTCGCCTGCACTGTTGGCCGTCACCTCCGGATCCTGCTGGTACAGCGAATAGTTGGTCCAGGTCATTAAGCTGTAAAGCTGTTTCAGGAAATTGATTAAATTTTAAAAGAAATGTGTAAACTTATTTCAGGACGAGTCATTAGAGCAAGCAGAAGTTGGGCAGAGCCCTACTTTTCTTGCCCCATACCCTGCAAATGGGGTTTAGAGTATCCTCCGGGGATACTCTATAGCCTCTACAATATCGTAAAGCTCATTTTTGGTATACTGAGTAGTATACTTTAAATCATATGCGATTCCTTAACAATAGGCCAGATAACTATATAAAAATATGAGGAGTTAATAAGGGGACTGCATAAAAAACTCCTGCCTGTCATTGGGAGACTAAAGCAGGAGTTTCATTATAAAACCTAAATATGAAAAAATTCATTAAAGAAGATGAAACGCCTTGGCGTCCTTTCTCTCTTTAATATACAAAAAAGTTGAAAACCTCAGACAGATTTGCCGAATATAACTTCTTACACTAAACAGGCCATATCCATCTTTTTATTAAGAAAATATTTTTTCGCTAAATTAGAGTTATGGCATTATATTACTTTAAACCCAGAAGAGCTTTCGATTTCGATCCACATCCATTTAAACTGGGAACTATCATGGGACTTAAAAGGGGCTATGAAGACAATCATTTCCCACTGAAGATATACGGTATGAAAGAGAAATCTTTTGATGATTACTATAGGTACCATCTAAAATATTATCTATCGGCTGGAGACCGAACAGAGAAGGAGTTCTTTTCCCACCTTTGGTACATCGTTTCTACCAGGATAGATTACTTCAATCACCAGAACCCATTTTCCAAGAAACATCCACTTTACGTTTCCAATATCAAAAAGCTGAGCGGATTTCTGGATTTCCTATCACCAAAGGACAGGTGGAATGTTCGCCCAAATGATATTCTTCTCAAGGAAAAAGATGAACTGATCGCAAAACTACAGGAGGAGAATAAAAAGCTATCCGATTTCACGATAATGCGCAAGATCGAAATATACGATGATTATCATACCACAGTGATCGACCTATTTCAACAGATGCAAAAATTAAAGCTTCCTAACGGCGCCCCCTTGTTACGAAAGGATATGCTCAGTCCCTATTATAAAATTGTGTCCAATTATTTTAGCAATAACAAAAAGAAGATCAGTATAGATACTGCTAAAAATTATTTTGTAGGTAAAGATAATTCACAGAAGGAAGTAAAAATTCCAGAAGATCGGCAACTATTCGTCATCGTTCCTAAAAAGAAGGATTGATCCCATCCTGTTTGATCCCTGAACATGACCATCGCGCCGAGTTGGTCATCCAAACTTCATCGCCAGATCCCAACTTTGTAGCAGTGGCCCCGCGTATAACCGGGGTACATATTGTTCACAAAATTGGTATACCATGCTATTAGACATCCTGACAAAAGAAGACCTGTCGCAGTTCAAGAAAGAACTGCTCGAAGAAATCAGACAGATCCTAACAAACGAAAAAACTGACGCCGAAAGGGAATGCTTCCGCAGCCGTGAGGTAAGAAAGAAACTGAAAATATCTCCGGGTACGCTACAAAACCTGCGGATCACAGGCACGCTCCCATTCAAGAAAATCGGCGGTAGCATTTATTATCGCGCCAGCGATGTGGATAAGATGATGGAAGGAGGAGAAGGTAATGGATAACAATACACAAGACCATGACTTTGAAGTTTACTTTGAGCACATCGCAAAAGATAATAGACTGCTGCCATCACATATCGAACTGGTTATGGCACTTTTTTATTTTCATAAGCAACCCGGCTTTCATGATTTTTTCTATACCAGCCGCAGGAAACTGATGCATTTTTCGCGGATCCGTTCAATCGCTACCTATCATAAATGCCTTTCCGAACTCGTCTTATATGGCTATCTGGAGTACATCCCCTCCTGGCACCCTACCAGGGCCAGCAGATTTAGGTTTATCGCTAACAATAATTCTGACAGCAATGGCTAGATCTAATGAAAACACAAGACGCGTCCGCTTCTCTATGGAAGTGAATCGCAGACTTGAACATCTTTCCCCTAAACTCGGCAGGACAAAACTTCTATTCCTGATAAAGATGTTTAATTATTTCAATAGAATCAAAAAGGATACTGCCGATCTGAATGACGGGGTGCTGAAAAATGAACTTTACAGTGGCGTATACTTTCCTTTCTCCAAAAGCAGGAATCCGGTCTCCCTGAGTTCCTATGTACCCCTTGATAGGAGAGCTAACCGCTCCATAATTAAAATAATTTGTAAAAACAGACGGGTTTATCCGGAAAAATTTGTAGACCAAAGCTTTTTTGAAGAGTTTAGTAGGAAATTTTTGAAAAAAGTAATTATAGCTTTCCAATACAAATCTGAAAAATCTGTATTTTTACTTAAATTAGTTTGAAAAATTCGCATAAATACACTTTGTTAGTTTGAAAAATTTGTGCTGACATGTTGATTACTATAATTAATCTCAAAAGTTTGTAAAGATCATGGACAAGGATATCCCATTACACCTACAGGAGATACTGTTTTCTTCCAGCGATTCCAACATAAGCAGAGCCATTGGCAAGCTTGTCAAAGAAGGAAAACTGAAGAAGATTGCACCGAAGATATATACCCCAAATTTGGAGGAAGCTCCGGAGGCTATCGTGCTTCGGAATAGGTTCAAGATCATCGGGCATCTATATCCAGGTGTTTTGCTCAGTCACCGCTCCGCCCTTGAATTTAAACCTACTGATACTGGTGATATCTTTCTAACTTATTCCTATGATAGAAAGGTCAAACTCCCGGGCCTTACGTTGAACTTAATGCAGGGACAAGGGCCACTCCCAGGAGATTTACTTTTTTCCGATGGACTCTATGTCTCAGGACAGGACCGTGCATTATTGGAGAATCTTCAGGAATCCCGTAAAGTTGGAGGGGAGTCCAAAACATGGACAATTCCTCAGATAGAAGAAAAATTGGATCAGATCGTACGGGTTAAAGGCGAACAGGGACTAAATGAATTGCGGGACCGTGCAAGTGAAATCAGTACCAGGCTGGGTATGGATAGGGAGTTCGATAAGCTGAACCGGATGGTCGGCGCAATGCTGTCGACTAAGCCCTCGGGTATCCTGAAATCCCCGGTGGCCATTGCCCGGGCATTTGGGCATCCGTATGATCCGGCACGGTTGGACCTCTTCGAAAAGCTCTTTGTGGAATTGCAGCAGCGTGAGTTTGCGGATATATATGACGCAAACCAAACAACCAGGGCCTTCCGCAATTTTGCCTTCTACGAAGCCTACTTCTCTAACTTTATCGAGGGTACCCGTTTTGAGGTAGAAGAGGCTCTGAAGATCATTGATAGCGGAAAACCCTTGCCCGCAAGGGGAGAAGATTCTCACGATATACTGGGAACTTACCAAATGGTCAGTAATCGTGAGGAAATGCAGGTTGTCCCCAAGAATTCTGATGAGCTCATTCATATCCTTCGCTATCGGCATAAGACCATGCTAACTGCCAGACCTGACAAAAATCCGGGCGAGTTCAAGGACCGCAACAACCGGGCTGGTGATACTGAATTTGTCGACCATGAGCTTGTTGGAGGTACATTGGTACAGGGGTTTGATTTCTACAGAGCATTAAGGCACCCTTTTGCCAAAGCTGCATTCATGATGTTTATGATCAGCGAGGTACATCCCTTTTTGGATGGAAATGGGAGATTGGCGAGAGTGATGATGAATGCTGAGCTGACCAGCCAGGGACAGACCAAGATCATTATACCAACCGTTTTCCGGGACGATTACCTTGGCGCACTCAGACAATTGACACGCAGGCAGGAACCTGATACCTTTATCCGAATGTTGCAAAGAGCACAGTTGTTCAGCGAAACGATTAAGGGAGAAGATCTCTCCGCTATGCACCATGTGCTTGAAGCGAGTAACGCTTTCAAAGAAGACGACGGGTATATTCTTCGAATTGCTACCCCAGACCGAAAGCCATGGGAACAGGATGACGATGGACAGGACAGGGGTAGTAGTCTCAGACGTTAATTTCTCAAATAAGTCTTGAGAAAATTAGTTGAATAGGTGATACAAAATACCACATTTTAGCATTTTGCAAATCCTATTTTGCGCTATCCCCAGATTTGGAAAGAAAGACCGAGTTGCGAAGGTTGTTCTCCCTTTACCCTGCAATGCCCCAATTGAGGCATTGCAGAGTAAAGGCAAGATGGTTTTCGGGGTCCCCGAAAACACAACTTGCGCGTATTAAAACACTTCATTTTTTTGTACTCAGAACGAATCTCAGTTCCAAACAGCGTGATTCGATAGCAGGAGGGCAAGCCTAATAGCATAAAAGCAATATTGCCCAATAGCTTATCTTCCTAGTACCCTATTCGAAAGTTTGTTTATTATGTTCCTTGTTAAGATTCTTTAACTGTTGCTGGCATATCAGATGGGTCTAGAACATCGCTCAGCTGAACAGCATGGATAGCTTCCGTATAGTAATCCACTCGGATAGGGCCCGTCAATTTTCTGGCTGGTAGTGATAATACCTCCTGTAGGATTGATCAGGCTTATCCGGTACTAGGTACAGGCATGTCGGTTCATTGAGCAATTGGCGATAAATAAACTATTATATCTAAATTTCTAAATTCTTACTACAAATATGTAATATGAAAGCGATGTATGAAAACATCACTTTCTTCCTGAATTAAGCAATATTTCTTCGACTATGATTTGCCTTTATTAGAGTAAGCACCTTAGGTGGCCCATAGCGCTGCGATTTTAGCATGACCTGTTGGCGCAGTTTTATTCTCGATCGTTCTTTCCAGTTTTTCCATGTCTATTGCGACCCTATTGTCCAATAACTTCGCATAATGCTGCGTAGTCTTAATGTCCGTATGTCCAAGCATCTTGGAAACAGTTTCGATAGGTACACTATTTGCCAATGTAACAGAAGTGGCGAACGTATGACGTGATTTGTGAAAAGTGAGTTCTTTTGTTATCTCACACACATCCGCTATTTCTTTAAGATAGCTGTTCATTTTCTGATTGCTGAGAACTGGAAGAACCATATCCTTGGCTATGCACGGCGGATAATCACGATACCTTTCAATGATTTCAAGAGCTTTGGGAAGTAGTGGAATATTTGACGACGTTTCGGTTTTTTCTCTGCTGGTGAAGATCCAGAGTTTTCCGTCCACTCCTTCAGAAATATCAATCCATTTTAGTTTCTTTACATCTGCATAGGAAAGTCCAGTGTAACAACAAAAGACAAAGATATCGCGGACATGTGCAAGTCTTGGTATTTTGAAGTTCTTTTCTTCTATCCTTCGAAGTTCCGCATCTGTCAGAAATTCCTTCTCTTTAGCTTTGACCTTGATCTTATAAAAGGCAAATGGATCGTCCGTTATCCATCTGTGCGCGATACATACCTTGATGATCTTGCGAAGGTGCTTCATGTATTTTGCTGCCGACACGGCTGAACAGCCTATCGTGGCACGAAGAAAGAATTCGTAGCCTGTGACAAAAGCATGGTCAATCTTTCTTGTGTCGATATCTGCTAGTCTAAATTCTTTCTCAAGGTATTCACAAACATGCAATAAAGAGGTTTTATATCCTTTGAGTGTATTGGGCTTGAATCCATTGCCGAGCAATGCTTCCATCTGCATATTATGCTCCCTGAAGACATCTAAGAAATTTTTACATTTAGTATCCTTTCCCTGATACTTAAGTTTGATCGATTCCGCTGTGATTTCCTCTGCGGCAGCCGTCATAGCGGTATGGATCGTACTTATTTTAGTTACGAGGGTATCAAGATAGCTGTTCAGGGTCTTGACAGCTTCTGTTGTGCCTTTCACACGGTTGGCTTTAGAATTCCATTTGGACGGATAGCATTCTCGTCCAGTGGAAACTTCTTTTGGGATACCATCTACGGTAATCCGCATGTAGATCGACTTGGGGCCGCTAACATAATTTTTTGGTTTCTTCAGATAGAAAAGCAAGGAATAATTTGTACTCATGACAACATCATTTAAGTGAAACAAAATTAGCCTTGCAACTAAAACAGATCAAGATGTTTGATTTTTAAACATCTTGATTATAAGAATGTTATTGTCATTTCAGTGTTGAGTAAATGAGCGAAAATGACTCACTGAATGACTCACTTTTTTCTTTGGATTTATTATAGGTTTTGTAGATACTGAAAAACAAAAAAGCCTGCAAATGTTTAATTTGCAGGCTTTTGTACGTTTTGACTTTTAGATCTGTAGCCCGTAGGGGAATCGAACCCCTGTTTCAAGAATGAAAATCTTGCGTCCTAACCCCTAGACGAACGGGCCGTTTTCTGTTTCGGTGTGCAAATATAGAAATATTTATAAATCTGTCAAAATTTTTATCTTTTTTTTATTCATTTTTTTTGAAATAGATCATAAAACCCTCTAAAATAGCTATATTTAAAGTCATTGAAAAAGTAACCAACATGACTAATTTAAAAAAAATCAAAAAACCGTTACTCTATGCCGGACTAGGCTTGGCTTTGTTAAGTCAGCAAGCCTATGCTCAGAAATCGAGTGCAATCGCAGATCAACTGCAGCTCACCTGGAAGGTCAAAGACGGAGAGAATATCCGTAAAAATCCGGTTTCTACCCTAATTTTAAAAAACAAGGGGAAAAGTGCTGTTCAACTCAACGACTGGAGCCTTTGGTTTAATTTTATCCGATCTATCGACCCCGATAAGGTCGACAAACGTTTTGCGATAGACCACCGAAACGGGGATCTCTTTCAGGTTAGCTTTAAGAAAAATAACTTTTCATTAAATGCGCAAGATACGATCCACATTGATTTTATCACAACCGGACTGGTCAATTATACGGATGGGCCAATTGGTCTATACCTAAAAAATAATAAAACTGGGCTTGCAACAAATATTTCGGATTATTCTGCTGTTAAAATCGCTCCCCAGTCGGACGCTGAAAAAACAGATTACTTTGCTTATAAATACGATCAAAACAAGCTTGTGGAGGGGACAGCAGCACAACATGTCATTCCTTTACCAAGTAATATCAGCATCAATAATAACGAGAAATTCAATCTATCGACAGGTACAAAACTTTTTGTCGATAAGGATTTTGCGAGCGAATCGAACTTTCTGACAAACTTTTTTTCAGCATATTCAGGTATTAAGCTAACGGCTTCATCTAGCCCTCAGGGTGGCATCGAGATTGTCAAAGCAAATAACTTAAAGCCGGAATCCTATCACTTGACGATTGGTACAAAAGGTATACGAATAGAAGCTTCCGATAAAGCCGGTGCATTTTATGCCATACAATCTTTAAAATCGTTGATCAATCACAATCAATGGAATAAAGCCACAAAATCAATCGCTTTACCATACGGTAACATTGAAGATAGTCCACGTTATGGCTACCGTGGATTTATGCTGGATGCTGCCCGTAATTTCCATAGCAAAGCCGAGGTTTTAAGAATATTGGATCTCATGGCTTCTTACAAGTTGAACAAATTCCATTTCCACTTCATTGACGACGAAGGTTGGCGATTGGAAATTCCTTCGCTACCTGAATTAACGGCTATCGGAGCCAATCGTTCGGCTAATTTTGAGGATGGAAAAGCGATACAGTCTGCTTATGGTTCTGGAGCGACCACCAAATCGCATCAATTCTACAGTGTTGCTGACTATATTGAAATTTTAAAATATGCACAGGCAAGACATATCGATGTCATACCCGAAGTAGAAACTCCTGGTCATGCGCGTGCAGCGATTAAAGCAATGCGGGCGCGTTTTGCCCATTATTCAAAACTTGGCGATAAACAGAAGGCAGAGGAGTTCTTGCTGGACGATGCAGAGGACAAGTCCGTTTACAACTCTGCACAAAACTGGAATGACAATGTCATGAACCCTTCCCTACCTTCAACCTATCACTTCCTGAGCAAGGTGATCGATGAAATCAAAGCAATACATGATCAAGCTGGAGTTCCGTTGAAAATTATCGATCTGGGCGGCGACGAAACGCCAAGTGGTGTTTGGGAGAAATCGCCCAAGGTGTTGGCCTTTATGAAGGAGAATAATATCGCCAATGTACTCGATGTATGGCCACTGTATATTGCCAAAATTAATAGCCTTGTTCAAGAAAAAGGATTGACGATGTCGGGATGGGAAGAAATGGGTATGCGCAATAAAGGAAAAGGCATGGTTGTAAATGCCGATCTGGGAAAATCCGGCATCCATTTGAATGTATGGAACAATCTCCCTGGCCAAGGACAGGAAGACCTCGCTTATCGATTGGCAAATGCTGGTTATAAAGTTGTTTACACGAGTGCGGCAAACAACTACCTCGATATGTCTTGGGACCGTGACTTTGCAGATCCAGGACACAGCTGGGTAGGCACGGTTAATCTGAATAGAACCTATTCGTTCTCTCCTGAAAATTTCTTCATCAATCTACGGAAGGATGATACTGGAAAAGATCTTAAACCAGAGGCTTACACCAATAAAGAACAGCTTACAGCTGAAGGGAAGAAAAATCTCCTTGGTATTAAAGGTGCTTTATGGGCAGAAAAGGTATCCACTGACCAGCGTCTTGAGGAAATGATATTTCCACGATTAATAGCGATTGCCGATCGCGCTTGGGCACCTGAACAGGCCTGGGAAAAAGGGGATTCTTTCGACGAAGCTACTTACCGCAAATCGTATACCGCCTTTATCAAAAAATTAGGTGAGGATGAATTGAGAAAACTGGATAGGGTAAATGGGGGCTATACCTATCGACTTCCAAAAATTGGGATCAAGAAAGAGGGCAGCCAACTTCTTATCAACACCGATTATCCCGGTTTCAAAGTCTATTATAGCGATAATGGAAGTACGCCAACATTGAAATCAAAAGTGGTGAACGGTCCGATACCTTTTCAGAACGGAAAAAAATACTTATTTAAAGTATTTGATGCCAAAGGACGGTCAGGTGATGTAATCAGCTATTAATTCATCGGGATTCATCATGGTGAACGCTATTGGTGTCGATAACGCAAAAAAAAGCTGCCTAAAATAACATCAGTCGATCCAGCGTCCACTAGATGAAAGGATACTTAAGCTGATAAAAGAAAATAGCATAAAAATAGGGCTGTCCAACTTCTTTGGACAGCCCTTCTGTTTATATAGACTTATATCTTTAAAACTTATAACTCAATGCAACCGCAGCATTTCTTGGATCGATCTGATTAATAAAACCACCGCGGAAGTATGAATTCAATCCGATCTCATTGGTGATATTATTTACAAAGACTTTCGCATCAAATTTGCGCCATTTGTATCCCACCTGCGCATTTAATGTGGTATATGCTGGCATATTGAAAGGTTCTGTACCATAATATTCGCCGTGCCCATTTGGGGTTAAGCTATATTCATTGACAGGTCGGTCTCCAACATAATAAACTCCGGCACTTAAGCTCAGGTTCCGAAGAGCTCCTTGATTAAATACATATTGTATCCATGCATTTGCCGTATGTTTTGGCGCATTCATCGGTGCCGATCCATCCATATAAGATGGTGAATTTTTATAACGTGCGTCTAAATACGCATAGCCCAACATCACTGTCAAATTTTCCAATACACGACCGTTCAACTCTGCCTCAATACCATCGCGCACCAAATCCCCGGCCTTAAAGTATAATCCTGTGGCGACATTCGTGCCTGGTGTATACTCCGCATTCGTCAAGTTTGAGGTATAAATATGGAAATAGGTTAAATTGAAACGTAAACGATTATTCAGCCAATCGGATTTAATTCCCCCCTCAAATTGTTCGGTTTTAGAAGCACCTGCCGCTGTACCATCTGTTAAAGGATTTGCCGCATTTCTTAAATTCGTTGAGTTTGTATAAGATCCAAATACGTTGAAATTCTCAAATGGCGTAACAATCACTCCCGCCATTGGATTCCAAGCCGACTCCCTTTTATTACCGTTTGATGTAAAATCTTTTGTTGTAATTTCGGAATAACGTAAACCTAATACAGCCTTAATGTATTTGTTAAATTCAATAACGTCTTGCCCCATAAATCCTATAGAAGAATAATAACTCCGTACAGGAGTTCCTGCTGTATAGACAATTTGCTTTCCTTTCCGCTGGTTACCCAACGAATCGACGTATACCACTTCCGAAAGATCATTCACCCAATCACCATGGATATCAATAATATCAATTACATTGCTATTTTGATCGGCTTTTTTCAAAAGAACATTTTTCTCCAGTGGACTTAATTTTCCGGCAAAAGAAGTTGTTGTCGCATCAGCAATACGATAGTCCACCCCTGCCTGAACCAAATGTTTTACCTTACCCGTATAAAGATCTTTTCCGATCAAGTCAAACTGGAAAGTTTTATTTTTGTCATCGCGCAGGCTCTTACTCATGGAACGCGAGAAGGTATTATATTGTTTTGCATCATCTTTAATCAATGAGGAAGATGATGATTGGTTATCAACCTGATAAGATGACGTTGCGATAGAGGCTCGGATGCTCCAGCGATCAGTCAGTTCATGATTGATCTGCGCCATAAAGCTCTTCATCTCTGTATTATTATTATCGGAATTGAAGCCCAAAAACTTATTGTTCGGGATAACATATAGCGCATTCACCCCCTGTGAAGGATTTAAATTGACAGCGGAATTAACCGGCGTGCGATTATCATTAAAATAATCACCCTCCAAAGTAATTGTTGTCTTATCCGTTGGTTTCCAAGCTAACGATGGATTTAAATAAACACGGTTAGAGGATACACTTTTACGGTAGCTATCACTACGTTCATACGCGCCATCCATTCGAAAAGCAACGGTCTGTTTTTTATCCAGTACCGTTTGGAAATCAAAGGTTGGGCGGAATTGTCCCCAACTTCCTGCACGAACACCCACCTCACCGGAATTCGTGAAATTAGGGGTTTTAGTGACCACATTAATTACACCACCGGCATTACCAATATCGGTAATAACACCCTGTGTAACGGCAGCAGACCCTTTAATCATTTGAATAGACTCCACACCTTGCATATCAACAACTCCAGATGCAGTTTGAAATTGAGAGTCCATCCGCACGCCATTCTTCAATACAGGCACCCCTCTGAACCCACGGGTTGACAAAGATTCTTTAACACCCCCATAAGAACCAAACAAGGTTACACCGGGAATATTTCTTACAGCATCCGTCAAAGTAAGAATACCCTGATCTTGAATTACCTTATTGGAAATGACAGAAATACTCTGAATTTGATCCGAAGGTTTTAATGGCATACGTGTAATCATCTCCAAGCCTTTTGGCTTTTTGTTACGTTCACCAAACACTTCTACCTCATCAATGGCCTGCTCATTGCTCACTAGCGTAATGGGATCAATAATCACTTCAGGGCTTTTCGTGCTAAAAACATAATCGATAACGGTTGTTTGGTAGCCCATGTAGGTGAATTTAATCACCGTATTTTGGTCGATGCCATGCAGTCTAAAATGACCTCTATGGTCCGTACGTACTTTTTTATCTCCGATTGAAACGGTTACTGAACTTAAAGGATTATTTTGTGTATCGACGACTTTACCTTTGACGATTCCCGAGGTTTGACCATATACTGCACCTCCGATTAAAAATGTAGAAGCAAGAGCTAGTAAGTGTTTGTCCATGTTAATAATTTTGGGTAATTATTTTTAATTATTCTAAATAATAGCGCAAAGGTATAAAAAATAACCTATTTAGAATGATTAAAAACAAAAAAGTCCTGAACCACCTCAGGCTCAGGACTTTTTTATGTCGTCAGACAGTTATTATATAGTCAGACAGGTATTTTAGTCAAATTTCCATCTTACGAACGCTTCAATAGCTTCATAATTTGCAAGACCTAATTGGTCATATAAAGCTGCGGTTTCGCTTGTACGGTCTTCAGCACGTACCCAGAATTCACGTGGATCATCTCCAGGGAATACAGGTAAATCTTTTTGAGATTGGTGTTTGAAGATGGCTAAACGTTTGCGATAAACTTCTTGCGGAGATAATGGAACGGCCATTTGGATCTCGTGGATTGGGTATTCATGCCATGCACCTCTGTATAACCATAACCAACAATCTTTGGTCCATTCATCTGTTTTGCTCAATCTGCTCAATGCTTCAAACAAGATATCGAAACATACTTTATGCGTACCGTGTGGGTCAGCAAAGTCACCTGCAGCAAATACCTGATGTGGTTTTACCTGACGCAACAATTCCATTGTTTGTTGAATATCATCTTCAAAAGATACATTTTTTGAAAACTTTTGTCTATCATAGAAAGGCAGATCCTGGAAATGGATATTTTCATCTGGCAAACCAACCAAACGAGCTCCTGCGATCGCCTCACCCTTACGGATCAATGCTTTGATTTTACGGACAAGTTCAGTATCGATCTGATTTGGTTTTTTTGTCGCAAAAATTGCTCTTTCCTCATCATAAATTCGACCGATCTGAGAAGCTTCCGCCTCTGCCCCTATTTGTTTTGCTAAATCTTCAGCAAACTCCAGATAACGTACCACATCATCATCCCAAACAGCTGTATTACCACAAGTTTGATAAGCAACATGGACATTGTGTCCTTGGTCTGCCAGACGAATAAATGTACCTCCCATCGAGATGACATCATCATCCGGGTGTGGAGAAAATACAATTACATTTTTCTTCGCTGGATTGGCACGCTCAGGACGTTGTGAATCGTCAACATTGGGTTTACCTCCCGGCCATCCCGTGATCGTATGTTGAAGTTCGTTGAATATACGGATGTTGATATTATATGCCGGACCGGTTTCTGTAACCAACTTCGCCATTCCGTGTGCATTATAATCCTCGTCGGTAAGTTTCAGGATTGGTTTTTTGATCTCTAAAGCTAACCAAACAACTGCTTTTTTAATTAACGAAGGTGTCCAAGTAACATCTTCTGCCAACCAAGGAAGATCAAAACGTGTCAACAATGAAGCAGCAGCTTCATCAAGAATAAATTCAACGTTATCCGATAATTGTAGATAAGTTGCAGGAATCTCTGAGGAGATTTCACCTTCAACTGCTTTTTTAATGATCTCAGCCTTTGTTTCGGTCCAAGCCATCAAAATGATCTCTCTCGCTTTGAAAATTGTACCTACGCCCATGGTAATCGCTTTTGTTGGTACATTTTCTTTTCCACCAAAAGCACGGGAAGCATCGCGACGAGTTAAATCGTCCAACGTTACCACACGTGTACCTGAGTTAGGTGCAGAACCTGGCTCATTGAAACCGATATGGCCGGTACGGCCAATACCTAATAATTGAATATCTAAACCTCCAGCTGCCGTAATCTTCTGTTCGTACGCCTCGCAGAATGCATTTACTTGGTCAGGAGCTAAGGTACCATCTGGAATATTTACATTGGCCGCATCAATATCTACGTGATCGAACAAGTTTTTGTTCATAAAGGTCACATAGCTCTGATCAGCATCAGGTTGCATCGGGTAGTATTCGTCAAGATTGAAGGTAATCACGTTCTTAAAGCTTAAACCTTCTTCTTTATGCAAACGAATCAATTCTTGATAGACTTTTACAGGTGTGGCACCAGTAGCAAGGCCCAGAACAGCTTTCTCACCTTTCTCTTGCTTTGCACGAATAATTTCAGCAATACGATTTGCAACGTTTTTCGAAGCTGAATTTTGATCTGGATAGACGCTCACAGGGACTTTTTCGAAGCGCGTTTCTTCCAATAAATTTAATCTAGCCATTTTATGGGTATGTTGATAAACGTGAATTACAAATTTATAAAATTAGTACCTCAAGTTGAAGTAAAATTTTAATAAAGTGGTTCTTTCTTAGCAATATTTTAAATAAAACCTTTTAGCTATTCTTTTAGGTCAATAATACGATTATACCCTATTCAAAATCTCGACGGCTTTTAATAGCGTTTCATCCTTTTTAGCGAAACAGACCCGCAAAACGTGTTGATTTGTAGCTTCTTTATAAAACGCCGAAAGTGGGATTGTTGCAATTTTATGTTGTCTAGTTAACGAACAAGCAAACTCAAATTCTTTCTCCTGACTGATAGCACTATAATCTATATTAAGGAAATAAGTTCCTTCGCAAGGAAGAATCTTAAACCGGGATCCCCTTAATCCGTCCTTCAACAATTTCCTTTTCCGCTCAAAAAAATCCGATAGGCCTTTGACATAGCTTATATCCTCCAGATATGCTGCGATAGCGAATTGCATGGGCGTATTTACACTAAACACATTGAATTGATGTACTTTTCTAAATTCTTGCGTTAATTGCGGCGGGGCAATGCAATAACCAATCTTCCAACCCGTGGTATGCAACAACTTTCCAAAGGAAGCAATAACAAAGCTTCGCTCGCGCAAAGTCGGGATTTCCAGCACCGATTGTGGGGAAGCACCATCGAAAACAATATGCTCGTATACCTCATCGCTCAGCAACAACGCATTGGTACCTGATAACAAATCTCCAAGTTTAATCAATTCTTCTCTACCAAGTACTTTGCCTGTTGGATTATTCGGATTATTGATGATGATTAAACGGGTTTTGGAATTAATTAACGTAGCGACGTAATCCCAGTCAATCTGAAAATCCGGAGCTAATAATCGCACGGGAATAACTTTACCGCCGAACAATTCGATCGTCGGCGCATAACAATCGTATGCCGGTTCAAAGATAATAACCTCATCTTGTGGCCTAACAACAGTGGCAATAGCTGTAAAAATTGCCTGTGTACCACCAGATGTCACAGTAAGCTCCGCTGTTGCATCAACCGCCACGTCATAAACTTCACGATATTTTTTAGCGATCGTATCACGTAATGCCTGTGCCCCAATCATTGGCGCATATTGGTTATGCCCCTGTTCCATTGCCTTAGACACTAATTGAACCAACTTCGGATCAGTCTCAAAGTCAGGAAAACCTTGCGACAGATTTAAGGCTTGCTGCTCATTGGCAAGCATCGTCATTTTGGTAAAAATCGTCGTGCCGACATGTGGAAGTTTAGAAGTTAGGTTGAAGTTCATTTTTTGACATTTTATTAATCTACTAAATTAGTGGATTTTCTTATATTTGTAAATATATATAAGAATAATAACATGATAAAATACATCACACTACTTTTTTTAGTTCTGCCATTCTTTGGTTCTGCACAAAAAAAAGAACTTACCAAAGAGGAGTATATTGCACGCGTTAAGGCCGCTCCGGATTCTATATCGACATTGGTTGACTTGCGTAGAGTCGGCGGTTATGACCCTGTATACCCCGAGCTTCAGGCGCTTTATAATACCTTGAGTAAAAATGTTAAGAATTCAAGTGAAGGAAAAGAGTTCCAAGACTACTTAAATACATTGGAAACGGTTCAAATTGGAAAAACAGCTCCCGCGTTTACGCAAAATGATACTACTGGTAACCCTGTAAAGCTTTCGGACTTTAAAGGAAAGTATGTTCTCCTTGATTTCTGGGCATCTTGGTGTCCGGATTGCCGTGTCGAAAGCCCAGATCTTGTAAAAACATACCAACAATTTAAAGGTGAAAACTTTGAAATATTGGGTATATCCTTTGATAAGGATCGCAATTCTTGGATTAAAGCCATCCATGCAGATAAATTGCACTGGCGTCATGTTTCGGATCTCAAACGTTGGCAAAATGATGTCGGAACATTATATGGCGTAAAATCTATTCCTCAGAATGTACTGATCGATCCCAATGGGAAAATCGTCGCCAAGAATTTACATGGTGATGCTTTACGCGCGAAATTGAAAGAAGTCTTGAAAAAATAAACTATAGACGATCCATAAAAAAGACCATGCTTTAGTAAAAGCATGGTCTTTTTATTTTTATTCTTTGGAAAAGGCCATTTTTCTAAAAAAAACTATTTTAAGATGATCCCAGTAAATTAGGATATTAAACGATTGATTGCCCCTTTTTCACCTTTAGCCAAACAAAGCACTGAAGATATCCTCCAATTTGGCAACCGGACGAATGGCAATATTATATTTTTTAGCATCCAATCCTTTGGTATTGAATTTAGAAATAAAAATACCATCAAAGCCCAACTTCTCGGCCTCCTGTATACGCTGTTCAATGCGATTTACGGCCCTGATCTCACCCGATAAACCAACCTCACCGGCAAAAGTCAGATTGGATCGAATCGCGATATCTTGTTGTGAAGAAATAATTGCAACAACAACAGCTAAATCGATCGCAGGATCTTCAACACGCAACCCACCTGCAATATTCAAAAATACATCCTGTGCACTTAACCTGAAGCCAAAGCGTTTCTCCAAAACAGCCAGCAGCATATTTAATCGCTTCGTATCGTAACCTGTAGAAGAGCGCTGTGCATTTCCAAACGCCGAGTTACTCACCAGTGCCTGTACTTCAATCATCATAGGCCGCACTCCTTCGAGCATCGCCGCAATGGAAACGCCACTAACAGGTTCATCGCGCTGGGAAATCATAATCTCCGAAGGATTTGACACTTCCCTCAATCCCGACCCCTGCATTTCATAAATACCCAGTTCTGAAGCAGATCCAAAACGATTCTTTACGGCCCGTAAAATTCGGTATACATGATGACGATCACCCTCGAATTGAAGCACCGTATCCACCATATGTTCTAAAACCTTAGGGCCTGCAATAGATCCGTCCTTGGTAATATGCCCTACAATAAAAACTGGTGTACTGGTTTCCTTTGCAAACCGCAGCAATTCTGCGGTACATTCGCGCACCTGAGAAACCGACCCTGGCGCCGATTCAATTTGTGCGGAATGTAAAGTCTGTATAGAATCTATGACAATGACATTCGGCTGTACCGTCTCGATCTGCTTGAAAATATTTTGAGTAGATGTCTCGGTAAGGATATAACAATTTGCTTTAGAAGATTGTGACAATCGCTCTGCCCGCATCTTAATTTGCTGTTCGCTTTCTTCCCCAGAAATATAAAGTGTCTTGACTTGGGGGATCGATAACGCGAGCTGTAACATCAACGTAGACTTCCCAATACCGGGTTCGCCTCCGATAAGTACCAATGAACCCGGAACAATACCACCACCAAGAACCCGGTTAAACTCCTGATCAGGAGTCAATATCCGTAATTCATCCTGATAGACAATCTCGTGAATGATTGCAGCTTTATTCGCTCTTTTCGTGCTTCCGCCTGTGGTAGAACTACGCCATTCGGGCACTTTTGAACTCGTCTTTTCGACGACTTCCTCAACAAAACTATTCCATTGCTTACAAGAAGGGCATTGTCCCATCCATTTGGGAGATTCGTAGCCACAGTTTTGACAGAAGTATGCTGATTTTGATTTTGCCATGCTACGAAATTACAAATTTATAGCTGTTAAAAGCGTATTATCATGCCCCATACGTATTATATTACCCAGGATATTATGCAAGGACTGATCAGCCTTTCCATAATGCTACTCCTATGGCGGCTTAAGTCAATATACAGTATATTACATATTAATAGATACCACATCACTATTTTAACAATACGTGAACAATGCTGCGTGTATACTGGAACCTTACTCACAAACCTTAAAAAAACCGAAGTGTTTATTCTTCATTTTCTTTTAAGATCCGCAAGAAATTTTGTCCCATGATCTTCGCAACATCTGTCTTTGTATAACCTCTCTCCAACAGCGCTTTAGTCAGTAGCGGAAATTTAGAAACATCTTCCAGACCTTGCGGTGAGGATTCTATGCCATCGAAGTCCGAGCCTACAGCCACATGATCAATACCTACTTTTTTGACCAGATAGTCGATATGATCCAATAGTTTCGACAGTGGAGCATCGGCTTGCCGTTGAAGTTCTTTTGGCAACTTTTCATACATGAACCAGGTACTCAATGTTGTATCCCCCTTATCACCAAATTTGCCTACATACAAATCCTTAAGTCTTGTTTCATAGGATGGATCCAAAAAACCTGAATAAAAATTGACGCCAACAACGCCTCCATTTTTTTTCAAAGCTTCCAATTGTGCATCTTTCAGATTGCGGAAATGTGGACATAATTCATAGGCGTTGCTATGGGAAACCAAGATCGGTTTGGTCGTTATCGCCAGCACGTCATAGAAAGTCTGCTCTCCTCCATGGGACAGATCAACCATCATACCTAATTCGTTCATCTTCCGAATAATTGCTCGACCTTTTGCCGTCAACCCTTTATCCTTGGGATTCATACGACCTGATTCCATTGCTGCACAACTCGCCCAGGACAAATTGTAGTTCCAGGTCAAAGTGAGGTATTGGGCACCACGCTCATAGAGTCGCATTAAATGATCAACACTTCCCTCAATCATATTTCCGCCTTCAACCCCAATCAAAGCGACTATTTTTCCCGTTTTTAAGATCGAATCGATATCACGTGAAGATTTTGCCAAACTTATTTTATCGGTGTTCGCCGCAATCATCTTTTCCAAGGCATCTATCTGGTCATTGGCGTGCTTAAATGCCCCGGATTTCCACTTCGCATCATCGGACCACACAGCAAATACCTGCACATCGACACCTCCCTCCCGCAGTCGCGGTAAATCAGTAGCTCCCGTACTTATTCGCTGACCAATATTTTTCCCTGGGAAAATGGATTCGTAAATCACATCATTGTGTCCGTCGACGATCACCAAATCTTGGTGTATCTGTTTATAGTCTTGACTATATCCAACATTGTTGAGTGTCGTCATTGCTAGTCCAAGTAATAGCAGGCCTTTTATCATTTTTGACTTTCATTGATCGTTTCATAAATAGCGTCCTGAATCCTGCTTCTGATATTTAGATCCAACAGCCTAGTACTCACCTGAGGATGTACGCGATTAGACAAAAAGATATAGATCAGTTGATTTTGTGGATCAATCCAGATACATGTCCCTGTATAGCCAGTATGTCCAAATACAGCGCTATTTGCTAACTTAGATGGATATTCATTTTTTGGGTTTGGATCCCAACGGTCAAAACCTAAGCCCCGACGACTGCTTGTCGATTGCCTGGAGGTAAATAAATCTATTGTTTCGGTTTTAAAGTAGCGCTCCCCCCCGTACTCTCCTCTATTCAATAACAGTTGACCATAGATTGCCAAATCATTTGCTGTAGCAAATAATCCGGCATGCCCGGCAATACCGCCGGCCATTGCCGCACCCTGATCGTGGACATAGCCTTCTAGTAATGTTTTCCGAAAGGAGGTATCCTGCTCGGTAGGAACGATCTCATCCTTTGCAAAACGCTCTCGGGGAAGGTAACCCGCACGCGTCATCCCCAATGGCCTGTAAAAGTTCTCCTGCACATAATCTTGCAGAGGTTCAGCGGTCTGATGTTCTGCAACTTCCTTCATCACGTACATACTGATATCACTATACACATAATTTCCAGTGGGTTTTACAGGTGATTTTAGCATCTCGGGCCACATGACATCGCGGTAATAATTGTTGAGGATATAGCTATTGTCGGCCATTTTTACTTGATGGTTATCATCGCGGACTGAAGCAACGTCTCCAACTTTCAGATATTTATAGAAGGGAATAAAAGGTGTAAATCCTGCTTCATGCAACATGACGGAACGAAGCTTGATATCCTTTTTATTGGTATACTTTGCCTGCCATAGGTAATGTCCCATGGTACTATCCAAATTAATAATATTCCGCTCGGTAAGACGCATAATCACAGGAGTAGTACCGGCAATCTTACTGACAGATGCGAGATCAAAAATATCAGTTGTTTTTGTGGAAATATCTTTGGAATATGTGTGAAATCCGTAAGATTTCTCCAAGAGTACTTGCCCGTCTTTCACGATCATGACAACAGCTCCCGGTGTTGCTTGCTTATCGATGGCTTCTTGTGCAATGGCATCAATTTTCTTCGTCAATTTGGTCAGGTTCAGATTAGAACTTGATGCAGCGCCATATTGCAGCCTTGTCTGTGTGGTTTTGACATGACCGGCGGTTATAGGAATCCCACCAAAAATAGACATTGCCATCTGACGCTGTCCAATCTCTGAAAAAGGAGCAAGCAATTCGATCAAATCAGACTGAGGATGCTCCGATAAACTCTTTTTGCTCTTTTCATTTTCAAAAAAATGACAAAGGATAACTTTTTTATTGTTTAATACGGCCTGCTTCAACTGTGCTAGACAAGCTGCATCTAAGTCATCTTCCTTTCCAGCAACAATAATGGTGTTATAATATTTGATGTCCTCATCAAATTTATTAAAATCAAAAATTTTGGTGTTTGCATAGCGGGCCAACTGTTCTGTGAACATCGCATATTTTGCAGCGTTAGGAACGACAACTGCAATACGAAGTTGATCCAGGTTTTCTAAAGGCAGCAACTGATCGAGGTTATTAAACAGTATCGTCTCGTTCTTAATCGTAGACTTATATTGAGCAAACAGGGGGCTAATACAGAACAAACCTGCAAATAAAGCCCCAAAAAATCGTTTTTTCATTCTGCTTTTATCGTTTTTTAGGTTCTATCAAATAAAAATACGAATTAAATAACGAAGGAATATACTCGCTCGAAAAAAAATCAATTTTGTTACTCGACTTGACTATCGGGGTTAATAAATTCTGTCTCCCTTTGGTCATAGCAGATTCAACCATCCCCGGATTGCATCATGAAGGTTTTTTCTGTAAGTTTGACTAATGCCAGAATTGATTCAAGATAAGACAATATTTTCCTTGCTGGAAGTCAGCCGCAGTATCCAAAAGACACTTGCAGAGCGGTATAAGAGTTTGTACTGGATCAAAGCCGAAATGAACAAGCTCAATCATTATACGCATTCTGGCCACTGTTACCCTGAGCTGGTTGAGAAACAGGATGGTAAAATTGTCGCTGAAATTCGGTCCATCTTATGGAAAGCTGATTACAATCGTATCAACAACAATTTTCTTAAAGTCGCCCAAGAACCTTTGCGAGAAGGGATCACGATGTTATTTCAGGCAAGTATTTCCTATGACCCCATGTATGGATTAAGTTTGCGCATTGTTGATATTGATCCGACTTTTACCTTAGGTGAACTTGAAAAGGAGAAGTTAGACAGTATTCGAAAGCTGAAAGCAGAGGGTATATATGAATCCAATAAATTATTGGGCTTTCCTGTGGTTCCCAAAAGATTGGCGATTATTTCAGTGGAAACAAGTAAGGGTCTTTCTGATTTTTACAAAATTATTAATCAAAACCCTTGGGGTTACCGCATAGAATGCACGCTCTTTCCGGCATTATTACAAGGAGACAAGTCAGTACCTTCTATTATCAATCAGCTTGCAGTTATTGCTGAAAAAATCGACAAATACGATGTCGTCGCCATCATACGTGGAGGGGGTGGTGAGGTTGGGCTTTCCAGTTATAACAACTACTTATTGGCACGTGCTATCGCTATCTTCCCAATCCCTGTATTGACAGGCATTGGACATTCGACGAATTACACGGTTAGCGAAATGGTCGCCTATAAAAACGCGATCACTCCCAGTGAGCTCGCCGATTTTCTGATTCAGAAGTTTCATAACTTTGCTATTCCGGTTGATCGGGCTGCAGAGCGCATACAGCAACTCATTCTTACCCGATTTAAAGAAGAGCACAATATATTATCTCAACTGGCAACGCATATACAATGGATCGGAAAGAGAGAAATTCAGACCTCGAGGGCGGCCATCCAGCAATTTCAACATGAGCTGAACTCCTTGATAAAATTACGGCTTTACGAGCACAAGACGGCTTTGGCTCATACCGAGCGAATTATTCAACTCTCTGATCCAATTCGGTTATTGAAACAAGGTTTTTCAATTACTAAGGTTAACGGAAAACTACTGCAGTCGGTGACACAGGTATCACCGGGCGATGTGATACAGACGATACTCGAATATGGTGAACTTACCAGTACTGTAACGGATAAATCTCCGAAAGAAGGTCTGGATGCGAACCAGGCTTAATTTGGCCATCGGTACACAAAATTTTAAAGAAAGCATATCATAATGGAACAAAATTATACCTATACAGACGCCTTTAACGAGTTGCAAACAATCGTAAGGGAAATTGAAAATGGCACAACAAATATTGATGAGCTCGCGGGAAAAATCAAAAGGGCTTCCGACCTCATTCAAGTCTGCAAAGCCAAGTTAACAGCGACGGAGGACGAGGTAAACAGTTTATTACAGAAAATATCCCCTGCTCAGGAAACGGATGATGACGAATAAATAAAGCAGATAATGTCGTAATTCCTTAATATTGATAAGCCACCACCTGTCTTTCGCGCCGCAGGGTTTCTACAAGCGCTCTATGCTGGGTAACATTACCCGTCAATCGCCAAATGGTATTCAAACATTCTTTGTTATAGCGTTGACTTACAATGACAGCCTTAAAACCCATCCGTCTGATTAACTGCTCGGTATGTTCAAAATCTGCCTCAGATGAGGTCTGCAGTTCATAGTCTTTTATCTTGTGGTAATTGTCAATATAGGTTTGCAAATAAGTTAGCAGCGCTAAAATCATCAGAACCAAGCCTACACCAATAAACGCTAAAAATATATATCCGGCACCAACACACATGCCCAAAGAAGCTGCAGCCCAAATTGTCGTAGCGGTTGTTATACCACTTACTTTATTGTCTTCTTTGAAAATCACGCCTGCTCCTAGGAAACCGATACCAGTAATAATGTTTGCCGCCAATCGATCTGGATTTGCCAATCCAATTTTTAACGAAAGAATAGTAAAAAGACAAGATCCAAAGCTCACCAATATAAACGTCCTCAAACCCGCGGATTTATTGCGATATTCACGTTCAATCCCAATCAGCAGACCTATTAAGACTGATAACATGATAAGTAAAACGTCACGCGATTCAAAAGGTTGTAATAGGCTATCCATGAGTTTATTTCTTCTTCATCCAATTTAAGAAAAATAGGGAGATCTATCAAATGACCCCCCTATTCAAGAATAACTTTTTATCGATCTAATACATCGGAACTTTAATCAGCAATAACGATATATCATAGTAACCTTCATTTTCATCGACCTAATACATTGGTACTTCAATTAGCAGTAATGATGTATCATAGTAAGCTTCAAGCGCTATTTTTTCAGTTTCGTATAAACCAATGGCATCTCTTCTTGATAGCATTTCATTTGCTACGGCGATCTTTCCTTCCAAAACAAAAAGATAAAGCCCATTTTGCTCCGAATGAACAGTATATTCTATCTTTTTACCCACCTCGATGTCTGCCAAGTTAAAATATGCATCCTGATGTATGTGTACAGCATTGTTATCCATTTTATCCGGTGAAACAATCGTTGCAAATTTATTGTGTCGATCCAGTTGAAGGTAGGATTTCTGATCGCATCTGGGCTCCAACCCTATTTCGTTGGGAATTACCCAAATTTGTAAAAATTTAACAAGATCCTTCTGATTGCTATTAAACTCGGCATGCTGCACACCTGTACCTGCAGACATGATCTGCACATCTCCTGTTTGGATCGTACGGCCATTGCCCATACTATCTTGATGCGCCAGCGCCCCCTCCAGTGGTATGCTAACAATTTCCATATTATCGTGTCCATGCCGATCAAAACCTTGACCACCTTCCACCTGATCATCGTTCAATACCCTCAAGGCACCAAAATCATCCCTTCGGGATCAAGATATTGTCTAAAACTGAATGAATGCGCACTTTTCAGCCAGCCGAAATCGACGTGGCCACGATCACCTTCCCGATGTATAATCTTTTGCATGTTGTCCTCCTTACTGCATAAGCTTCTAACTATCAAGGACAAAACCCATACCAACAGGAATATAAACCCAAAACTGACAATTTGTCAAAAGAGAGGACTACAGTGGCTTTAATTTATCCGGAGCGAACGAATGAACAAGTGCACGAGCGAGAATTCTATTCGGGTCTATAAGAATCATCCCATTGTGATCCCTTTCGGGAATAGCCAAAGGCAACTCTGCACAACCCAAAATAATGACCTGTGCGCCTTTCTTTTTCAGGTCGTCCATAACCAACAATAGATCTTCCCTTGCTTTATTCGCAATCGGTACGGGTTGGGCCTTTATTCCATAATCCTCATCATAGATTGCATTATTTACCTTCTCTTGCTGCGATCCTTCTGGTTCAAGAACAACGAAACCTTTTCGAATAAATGCTTCCCGATATAAACTGCAGATCTGTTCTCCTGCGGTAGACAAAATCCCGACTGTCGTGTCGGGATAGTTTTCGTCTACAAATCGGACAGTCTCATAGACGATATGCAATAGCTTCAACGTGCTCCCCATACGAGCCATCTCATCTTGAACAACAGAAAAAATAGGTTCTGCATGTGCCGTATTGGACGGAATCGCGGCTATGGTCGCTCCAGCCGTTTCAAGTTGTCTTAAAATTGCAGCAATAGCCTTACCTGGATTAACATTGGATTTATCCAATAAATACGCCGTTCGGTCAGGGATCAAATTTGGACATGAGAATAACAAGAGCGGCAAGTGTTCCTGATCGGATCTTGCCGCCGTCTCATCTATAATTTTCTTCGTAATATCCAAGCCGCCATAAGGGCCTAGTCCACCTACTATTCCAATCATAAAACTATTTTTATATCATAGATATAACCAATAGTCTTACAAATGGTTTGTAGAAATTACCATTCTATGGACTGATCTTCGTCAGGAATCTGCGTATTCAATTGACGTTCCAAGATCAATGAGCCCGAAACCTTGAACTTAATAGCTGTCGTAGAAACCAATGTATAATCTGTGAATTCATAATCCACATTATTTATCGTAATATAACGATGTAGTAAATAAGGCCGTACAGCATCCATTTGTTCCGAGATAGTATAACTTGCATCTTTTTTCATAACAAACTTCATGTTTGGATTTTCGGCGCGAAAGCTAACGCCTCCAGTCTCATTAAATGTTGCAAATACTTTATAATTCTTCCTGTCCCTCCGATCTTCATCAATATTTCCAGCATAGAAAAAAATCGTATTTTCATCGACAACATAGCTCCGAATTTCACCTTTAACAATGGGTGTTTCACTTTCATGCCCATCCATCACAACCTTTAGAGCGGTGCCACTGTATGTGCCTGAATAACTATTAAACGGGTTAATCCTTAGTAGTGCCTTTCTATAATGCTTCCGAGGATTAACCTTATATTTGCCGGAAGGGTCGTCCAAGATCGTTAGTGGAAGTACCCACTTCTCCGCCATGTCTATTCCTTTCAGCGAAAAATCAATAGGCATCAAAGCTGTATTTTCACCAGACTTGATATTCACCGTTTGGGGAATAGAAAAATAACTGTTATTCAGCTGTTTGTAATAAAAGTCTTCTCGGTTCTGAAATTGTTCATAATTGATTATTCCCAATGTATCGGGATCTACCGCAATGTTCACCGAAAGATTATCCGTATTTGTTGTTGATCCGCTCACTTCCAACGGCTGTAGAAATGTTGTTTTTTGCGCGTCTTTATAACGGACATAAATATCCGCTAATCCTCCATTACCCAAGGGAGCCTTAAAAGAAACGTAATGTTCAAATTGCTCTTCTTTCCATTCGTCATTACAAGAGCCGCAAACAGCTAGTAAGGTAAGTAATAACAATTGTATAAATGACTTGTTCATAAAATTCATATTAGATTAATCATTATAAGTCCATCCCGGATTCTGCGTCAAATTCTTATTGCGTTTAAGTTCGGTATGGCTAATTGGCCAGAACCACATCTTATCGGCAAACGTTGTTTTCAATGTCCAGATCGCAACGGGTTGGTAAAAGAGATCACGTTCCTTTTCATTCATTAAAACATTACAACCGTAGACAGGTAAGGCCTCCTCTACCGGTGCATCCATCCAACGGCGAAGGTCGTAATAACGTTGTCCCTCGCCGACCAACTCAATAAAACGTTCCCGCTTAATTGTTTTACGCAACTCGTTCTTACTGCCATACACACTGGTTGCATAGTCTGGCACACCGCCGCGGATACGGACAGGCTGAATACCTTTTTGCATTTCAGCAATGTCTCGGCTGATGGTATAACTTCCCCCACGCCAAGAAGGAATAGTATATGAACCACTTAATTCATTTAATGCCTCTGCATACATAAGCAGAATATCTGCATAACGGATAGCTGGTTCAGCCTTGGCTACAATGCGTGAGCCCGCTCCTCCTTCGTAGGTATCACTTGGATGAACAAACTTTTTAACCCCAAACCCCGTGCGCAACCAATATGCATTGGCAGAGTTAAAGCCATTACCTTTCGGATCTGCGCTATAATAAAAGATTTGTTTATTGCGATTTTCGGGTTTTGTTTCATTTAGCAATGTCCAGAAGCTCCCACTATAGGCTACTGAAGCATAAAAACGAGGCTCCCGATTTGCATATTGCAAGGAGACACCCGGGCGTAGTGGTCTATATCTTTTTGCATCATAATCTTCCTGGGTCACATAGCCGACTACCCTACTGGAACCATTACCACGTCCAATTTCATGATCTTTTCCCGGCACATCGCGACCATCATTCATCGCGTAAGCATCCACCAGCTTCTGTGTGAGCCCATGCGTATTCCATCCCGTTGCAGAACGCGGTAACTGATGAATAACCATTTGGTCAATCCCTTCATTGGGCTGGTTATTTCCGCGCGTAAATATCAACTCAGGATTACCTGAGGCAGACAACGTTCCGTCGAAGACCTGTGCATACGATTTCGTTGGATCGATATTAGCCCATCCCTCCGGCCAGCTTTTATCTGAAAAGTTATGATCTTCGGGAGGTCTGACGGTCGCATCATCGCCTGTTTCCTGAAAAGGTGCGGTATACAACTTGTACACCCCTAGTTCGATCACATCCCGGGCGGCTGCAGCCGCTTTCGCCCATTTCTCTTCTTTAAAGTCCGCGGACAATAATCGTTTTCCTTTTTTGTCCACCAATAGTGCAGCATAGCCGGAATTATTACCATTGGCCAACGGACTTGCAGCATAAAGTAGTACTTTAGCACGAGCGGCCAAAGCAGCACCAACGGTCGCACGCGCAGAACCATCTTGACCACGCCTCATCCCCAGCACTTCCATTTCCTTTGCTGCCTGCAAGAGTTCATTACTGATATATTCCGCACACTCTTCATAGGTATTTCTCTGAATAGCCAGTTCATCATAGCTATCGGTATAATCCAGCCCTTCATCCGGCAATAATGGAACCGGGCCGTATTTACGGAGCAGTAACCAGTAAAGATAGGCCCGTGCAAAACGAGCCTGTCCCCGATAATCATCTATTTCAGCAGCCGACATCTCCGTATTCATGTATATATTCTGAATGAAAGTAGACGCATTACGAATACCCCGATAGCATTGTGTCCATGTCCCCTGTTTATCACTTTCAGTATATTGTCCCATTTTGAACATATTGTATGAAAGTTCATTTTTTGAGGGGTCATAATCTTTATCCCGATCACCATAATACATGTCGTCTGCAAAACAATGAGGAGTTAAGCCTTTACTGGCTACATCAGCATTTTCTCCTTTAAACTCTTCAAATACGTGAGCCAGCCATTCCTCCGAGTATTTTTTACTTTTAAATGTTTTCTCTAAATTAAGCCGGTCCTTAAAATATTGATCCGACTTTAAATAATCTTTTGTGCAGGATGAGAGCGCTGTTGCTCCAAAAACGAGCATCATAGCTATGTATAATTTCTTTCTTTGCATCTTTTTAAAATTTTATAGGTTAACACTGATGCCAAATGTGAACGACTTAGGCAAAGGATAATCTTCTCCCCGCGGTGTTGCTAATTCCGGATCCCAAAGTTTAAATTTTGACCAGGTCAATAAATTTGAGCCAACCAGAAAGAAGCGAATACTATTGGTTTTGATTCGATTTGTGAATTCTTTCGGCAAGGTATAACCAATATCCAAAGTTTTCAGGCGAATATATTGTCCGTTTCTCAACCAAAAGGTCGACTCCCTGAAATTGTTCGGATTAGCACCATAACTTAGTCGAGGGTAAGATGCATTGGGATTTTCGGTTGACGGGTCACCCGATAGATCAGCCGAAATCCAGCGGTTATCCCCCATCACCCCTTTTAACACTTGTCCCCACTCTCCTTCACTAAAAGCATATACCGTTTTTCCATAGGTAAAGAAGGTCGATTTTCCAGCACCCTGAAAGTGAATGCTAATATCCAGATTTTTCCAACTCGCCGAAACGCCCACACCATAAACTAGATTCGGACGTCGTGTTGCGCCAATCGCCACGCGGTCACCATCGTTAATCAATCCATCGCCATTAACATCTTTATATTTAATATCTCCAGGCTGGTAAGTACCAAATGTTTGTCTCGGGCTATTGCGAATATCGTCATAGTCTTTAAACAAGCCTAAGGCAATCAGCCCTTTTGCCTGGTCTACACGGTATCCTTTTCGATTTTGATAACCATATATATTATTTTCCTCATCGATCTCTGTAATTTCATTTTTACTGTAGGTAATATTGCTTCGCCCGGTTAAATTTACTTCTCCCAATTTTTGTTTGTATTCTAACCGCCCATCAAAACCACTGGATTTGACCGCTCCAACATTAGCACTCGGCACCGATTCCAATCCAACCAACGCTGGCAAAAAATTTCGCGCCATATAAATCCCTGTCCGTTTCTCATCAAAGAAATCCAGATTGGCAACAATCTTATCTTTAAAGAGTGCCACATCAAATCCCAAGTTCTTTTTCGTTGCCATTTCCCAGGTAACATTAGATGAAGAAACTTGACTATATCTCATTCCGCCATAATATCGATTAAAACCGTAATCGGCCCATTGATAGCCTCCTTCGGGAACCCAAACATTGTCATTATTAAAATGTCCAATTTCAGTAAGTGTCGATAGATAAGGGAATCTCGCTCCCCCTGCCAATTGATCGTTCCCCACTCTTCCCCAGGAGTAACGAATCTTGAACATATTCATCCAAGAGATATTATCCTTCACAAACGGTTCCTCTCCGATATTCCAAGCACCTGAAACCGCCGGGAAAAAACCATATTGTTTACCCGGAGCAAAGTTCTCAGAGCCATTATATCCAAAATTAAAATCAGCAATATAACGTGATTTCCAATTATAGGACACACGCCCTGCCAGCGCTTGATTTCGTCTTGCAATCCCGTTTTTAATATCATCTCCGAGATTGACTGTCCGGATAAGTGCATCCCGCGTAAAGCGGGCAACAGCTCCAATATTATGACCGCCAATACTACGATCATAATTAAACATCATATCATAAAACTCACGTCGTTCACCACTGGCACTACTTGCCTGAAACAATTCATGTGGATCCGAAATATGGGTAAATATCAAATCTCCATTCTCATTCCGTGCACGTTCCGCCCGCCATTGCTCTGGCCATTTGCGCCGTTGAATGGTATTATCATTATTGGTATCATACCCAAGAATTCCTCTAAATCGTAATCCTTTGGTAATAAAATCGAAATTCTGTTCGATCGATATATTCGTCTGTATCTTATTTTGCCAGTTTTCATTATAGCCAGTCTGTGTCGCCACCACCCAAGGATTCGTCTGATTTCCGGCTCCAATAGCAGGCACATAACCATTTGAGTACAGCACCGGTGTGCGAATTGGCGAGTAACCGAATAATACACCCCAAAAATCATTGTCTCCTAACCCCGGACTATTTCTTTTGTCTAAGGATCCCGCTACACCTATTTTTAACACTGTACTTTTGGTGACATTAATATCCGTATTCAAACGGTAATTATATCTTTTATAATTTGCATTGGTATTGTAATCGTTGCGCAGTGTCTCATCCGTTTTATACATACCGCCTTCGTCTACATAACTGCCAGACAAAAAATACCGGGCGGTAGCACCACCACCGGTCATATTCAGATTGGCCCGGTACGTCATTGCACCATCTTTAAGTAACAGATCTTTCCAGTTGACATTGGGATAAAGATCGGGGTCTAAGCCCAAACGTAAGATTTCCAGTTCTTCCGGTTGATAAATCGGCTCAAAATTGCGCGTTATACGGGCCTCGTTCAAGAGGTTGGCATAGGTGACGCCATCTTCAAATTCAGGTGTAATAGTTCGGGTATTATAAATATTTTCATCTTTAAAATTAATACTGATCTTACCATCTTTACCGCGTTTGGTTGTGATTAAAATGACACCATTTGCTCCTTTTGAACCATAGATCGCCGTTACTGCGGCATCCTTAAGGATATTAATGGTTTCAATATCTTCAATGTTAATATCATTAATATCGCGCTCTATATTGTCGACCAACACAAGTGCAGAAGCCCCGCCGCCAAAGGTGGAAATGCCTCGGATCCAAAACTCGGTAATATTTTTGCCGGGCTGCCCGGACTGCATCATCCCCAGAACTCCCGGCGCATTCCCGATTAACGCATTACTTATACTTGAAGTCGGATTTCCTTTCATCGTAGTCAGGTCCACACTGCTGGTTGCCGCAGTTGAGGTCAGCGTTTTTTGTGTACCCGTCCCTGTGATCACCACTTCCTCAAGCACGCTAGTTTCGGATTCCTTCAGAGTCACATCGATGACATGATTATCTTTCACAAGTATTTCTTGCTTTTGATAACCGATTGAAGAGAATACAAGTGTTTTGTAGCGTTCTACTTTGATCTTATAGTTACCCTTATTATCAGTCGTTGTTCCAAGGCCAGGAGCATCTTTAACGGAAACACTGACCCCCACTATTGGTGCCTTTTGTGCGTCAACAACAACACCTGTTACTTCTAGCATATCTTGTGCCGACACCCCAAAGCTGACACACAGAAGCAACAAACAGGTTAGTAATATTTTATTTATCATCTTATCCTCGTTAATTTTGGTTACTTTCATCCATTTCTTCCAATGCGATTTTCCGGATACGTCTGTTTTCCCGATCTCCAATGTAAAAGGCATGCTCCTGTTCACTATAAGCGATACCCGACGGACGGTCAAAGCGAGCTTCTTCACGCAAGTCTCCATTGACATACCCGTATGGATTACTATTCAGGCTTGCACTCCCTCTACCGGCAAAAGTGGTTACGGCACCTTCCGGTGTAAGTTTACGGATCGCATGGTTATTAAGGTCCGTAAAATAGAAGTCATACAGATCGGGCTTATTTGCATCTAAATAATCCTGATTTTTCACGAAAACCCCTTGATAAGGTTGGTCGATCTGAGCAGACGATCCAACCCCATCCTTATACCCGCCGCCGCGTACTTTTCCACAAACCAAATAGGGCTGGTTAAATGTCTTTTTCTCCCAGTTGTAGTCTGCCCGCATAATATAACCCCGGTTAATGATCATAATATAGGCGTAATTACCGGTTGGATGGATCAAGATCCTATATTCCCATTCAGGATCCTGAATCAGAAAGGGGTTTGTATAGTCCTTTTGCCCTAAACCTCCATTGAAATATTGATTCAGGTCAAAACGATAAAACTCCCCCTTGCCAAAGCTGTTAAAGTACATTTCCCCATTTACCGGATGAACGGAAGCACCATTGCATTGTTTGCTCCTTGTCAAGACTTCTTTATCCAAGAAATTCCTCGCCCTCGAAAACAACAAATTAGAGTCGTCATTTTCTCCCCCTCTATCCTGAGCGACAATCATATAATTTTTGTCCAAAGTAAAATCTATACTGCGTGGACGATTAAAATCCGATCTCCTCGTCGTTATGGTACTATCTTCAAAATTGATGAGGTATAAACCGTTATTATTATCAAATGTCATCCAAAGATGTTTTGGATTGACTGGGTCAAACTTCATAAAAGAAGAAAGCCAAAAACCACTGGCCATTTTGTTTTGGTCATTATCTTTAAACTTTCCGTCTTTCCAAGGCTCATCACCGCGGGCGTTTCTGTAACCGGCGAGCGTAGATACCACCAGTTTGCGCTGATAATCAAAAGGTGCTTGCGCCTTACCGACAACAGGTTTTTCCTCACCTCCAACGCGCACTTCAATATCCCCTTTAAACGCCTGTTTCGGAACGATACAATAAAGCGATTCGCCCAACGCATTAATGACTACTGCTTTTTTTCCGCCGATAAAGACGGCTACATTTTTGGGGTCGTTTCCGAAGTTTTTTCCATAAATCACAAGCCGTTGCCCCATACCTCCAGATTTGGGCGCAAAATCCGAGACAATCACAGGTTGGGACGGATCAAAGGGCACACCTTCTGCAATGCTGCCAAGATTGTCATTCTTACAGCTTACGATGCCCAAAATAAGCACTATAATAGGCCAAATCATCTGATTAAGAGACCGACTATTAGCCGCCGTTTGTCTAGTTCTCATAAGGTTTAATATTGGTTAGAATTTTATTTTAACATACTTTTTGTATCGCTGCCCATGAATTCCAAATTCACAGACTTTGGCTATATCCATTAAAATGTGATGAACATAACTGATATTTATAGCATAGTTTTAAGACGAACGGATTGAGGCCCGCCCTATTATTAGGCGAACGCTTAGTTTTAATTTCCACATAATTGGTTACTTTTATATAAAGCTAAATGGTATTAGCTATCTTAAGCTAAAAAAAGACTTTCTGACAATCGATTCAAAGTCTTCCGGTTTTTAAAATTACTTTTCTACTTATTTTTCTATTTTAAACTCACAATAGCTATCGACCTTAACGGTTCTCATTCCCCGTGCTCTACACTATTTTTTCTTCACGAAGAAAATGGACGAATGATTTCTGATTTAACTTTCTAAATGCTTCTCTAAGGTTTTCTTTCTATAATTGATTACTCAAATTTAGGGATTGTAAAGATTCTGATACTATAGAATTATCTCAATAAACTGCTTATTTGTATCACAGCAAATAAAGATGACCACATACTTGCGTACACACCACTTCTTGGATATTATTTTGAAAAAAGGTTGGCATGTGAAAAGCATTTTGCTTTGGCTGACTGGAGAATTAGCCCGCTATTCGGAGATCTTATGGATCAAGCTGTATCATTTGCTGCTCGCTTGGGTTCAAACAAAAAAACCTGCAAAATATTTGCAGGTTTTTATCTTTTGTAGCCCGTAGGGGAATCGAACCCCTGTTTCAAGAATGAAAATCTTGCGTCCTAACCCCTAGACGAACGGGCCTTTTAATGCAACTCCAATAACATTGTTGTTTTTGGAGTTGCAAATATAGACCTTAAAATCAGTATTCCAAAAATAATTTTAAATATTTTTTAAATAAGGTCGAAACCGATATCTCTTCTGAAGTATTTACCTTCAAAATATATCCTTCCGGCATCTGCAGTTGCCTGCTGAAGGGCTTCGAACAGCGAATCTTGCAATGTGGTAACAGCAATTACACGTCCACCTGCAGTAACAATCTTACCATCTACTTCTTTCGTACCTGCTTGAAATACGATGGATTCTTTGACATTTTCAATATTGGCGATCTCTTTTCCCGACTCATAATCTCCAGGATAACCTCCCGCAACCAACATGACAGTTACGGCAGTTTTAGGAGATACCGTATAGGAACGTTGCTCCAGATTACCCTGTGCAACACCTTCCAGCAAATCTAACAGATCCGATTCAATACGCGGCAATACAGATTCAGTCTCTGGATCTCCCATACGAACATTATACTCGATGACATAAGGCTCTCCTTCCACATTCATCAAACCGATGAAAATAAATCCTTTATATGGAATGCCATCTTTTTTAAGTCCTTCAACTGTCGGGCGAATAATACGCTCTTCTACTTTATTCAAAAATGTCTCATCTGCAAAAGGAACCGGAGATATCGATCCCATGCCCCCCGTATTTAGGCCTGTATCGCCTTCTCCAATACGTTTATAATCTTTTGCAGAAGGAAGTACTTTATATGAATTACCATCTGTTAAAACAAAAACAGACAATTCAATTCCTTTTAAAAATTCTTCAACAACCACAACCCGGCTAGCTTCTCCGAATTTTGAGTCTGCGATCATCGCTTTTAGCTCCGCTTTGGCATCTTCCAGCGTCTCACAGATCAATACTCCTTTGCCTGCTGCTAAACCATCAGCCTTAAGCACAATCGGCAATTTTTGCGTTTCAAGGTAAGCCAATCCATCTTCCAATGATGTTGCATCAAACGATCTTGAAGCGGCAGTAGGTACGCCATGGCGATCCATAAACTGCTTTGAAAAATCTTTTGAGCCCTCCAATTGAGCGCCCTCTTGCTGCGGCCCTATTACTGGGATATTTTTTAAATCTTCCCGATTTAAAAAATAATCATGAATACCTTTTACCAAAGGCTCTTCGGGACCGACGAGCACCATTTGCACATTATTCTCCAAAACGAAGGAAGCAATAGCAGCAAAGTCGGTAACTTTAATATTTACATTCTGACCATACGCACCTGTTCCAGCATTTCCTGGAGCAATAAACAATTGATCTAAACGTGGACTTTTCGACAACTTATAGGCGAAGGCAGATTCACGACCTCCTGAACCGATTATTAGGATATTCATAACACAAAGATATTTTTTTTATGCTAATTTTAAGGTATCAGATCGTTTAAAATGAGACTAATATTTTGATTTATAAATTGATTAAAGGAAAAATATTTTCTAATTTTCATAAAACATTAGTCATATGTACGCTAAATTACTGCTGTTAGTAAACTGCCTGCTATTCGCTTTGCTGGCGTCGGCCCAGATCGATCAGACCTTGCAGAAACTGGATACTTACCATGAACGGCACATCAAGGAAAAGATTTATCTCCATTTGGACAAAAATGATTATTCGGCTGGCGAAACCATGTGGTTTAAACTTTACTGTACCACCGCCCCTTTTAATTATTTGAGCAACATCAGTAAAATTGCTAATGTAGAATTGATTTCTCCCACCAATAAGATCATTAAGAGTATCAAAATTCCTATTACACTCGGTCTAAGTATAGGCGACTTCAATCTGCCGGACACTTTGGAAGAAGGCTCCTACCGCGTTAGATCATTTACCCGATGGATGCAAAATGACTCTGTAGCCAATTTCTATGAACGCGTCGTCCCCATTACAAATGGTCGATCTGATCATATCATAACGAAAAGTGAACTGGTCAAAAACGGAACAGAAAACATGTTCCAGATTAATCTGAAAACCATTCAGGGAGCCCCGCTGATTAATAACAACATCAGTTATACCCTACAACCGAACAACAATAAAGAGAAATCCGGCCGACTGAAATCAAACGATAATGGAACAATAGCGCTGGAATTGAAAGATGATTTTAAAGGCGGGACACTGTCTTTACAATTTCTTTCGCTGGATAAAAGACGTATTCTAAAAAGTTTTGTCATCCCGGATCCAAACAACCAAAATAGCATCCAAATTTTCCCCGAAAGTGGCGAACTAGTCAACAACATATTATCCAAAACTGGGTTCAAAATCCTTAGCCCTAATGGTTTAGGAAAAAAAGCAAAAATAAAAGTTGTGGAGGAAAATCAAACAACAGTTGCCGATTTTGAAACCAATGCACTGGGAATGGGAAGTATCCCGCTCGTCTTACAGACAGGAAAAAAATACGTCGCTACAGCACTTTTCGAAGATGGATCGTCAACAAGTGCGTCATTACCGCCTGTACAGAATTCCGGATATGTTCTAACCGTAAATTCGGTACTAAAGGATAAGATTGCAGCACAACTTTCCGCTACTGCAGACTTGGTCAATGGCAAAGATATTTATCTAATAGCCCAATACAATGGCCTTGTACTTCATGCCGCCAAGCAGAAACTAAACGGAGCGGAGATCTTATTCAATATCCCCAAAAAAAACCTGCCATCCGGAGTTTTACAGTTGTCTATCTTAACAGACCAAATGATTCCTATTGTGGAAAGACTGGTGTTTAACTACAATACGACATCGACTTTACTTCCTGTCTCCGTAGAACTCAACAAACCCAGCTTCTCAACACGCGATAAAGTGATCGCAAATCTTTCCGTTAACTATGAAGATAGTGACACCACGAGGTTTGCCGCGCTTTCTGCATCAGTGGTAAACCTCAGTAAGGTTGATTCTACGACAGACCGCTATTATTCATCTATTGTCTCGGAGCTTCTATTGAAATCTGATCTTCGTGGCTTTATTGAACGTCCCAATTACTACTTTGCGGATTTAACGAACATCAAACTGACAGAACTGGACAATCTCATGCTGATCCAAGGTTGGCGCAAGTTGGACTGGAAGAATTATACAAGTACAGCAACCGCTGCGTTCCCTCCTGAAAAAGGACTTACCATAGCTGGGACCATCAAGAAAACGGCCCGCAAGGCTGTCGTTCCAAATGCCAAAGTAACAATTATACCGACGAGCAACATGTTGCTGAGTATAGATACACTGACCGATAATAATGGCCGATTTTCATTTGACGAACTTTTATTTGCAGACAGTGTCAAGTTTATTGTGACAGGTGATGGCCCTAAAGAGAAAAAAAGAGTTGATATTGTTATCGACAACCCGCTCACCCCACCACCTAATGCAAGTAAAGATCAACCCTTGTTGCTTAACGACATCAATAGCACCTTGCTTACACAACTGAAAAATAGTCAACAGTTTCTTGGCGAATTGGAAGCGGCTGGTATTATAGAAAAAAGTATCCGATTGGAAGAGGTACAGGTCAACAGGGTAAGAACAACTAAAGCCGACAAAAACTCCAGAAACCTGAATGGGCCAGGAAACGCCGATCAAGTCATCTCTGCAGACGAATTATCTGGCTGTGCTACATTTGCTCAATGCCTCAATGGACGGCTAAATGGTGTTATTTTTCGAAATGGAATCCCTTACAGCACAAGATCGATGAATAGTCCGATGCAAGTTGTTCTCGATGGAATGTATATTGAACCCGAGCAAATAGATATGATCAATACTGCGGACATTGCGAGTGTTGAAGTCTTGCGTAGCATTGGAAACACGGCAATTTATGGCATGTATGGAGGCAGTGGTGTTATTGTGATTACCAGTAAATCCGGAGATGCAATTGCTTCATCTTATACACCCACAGGCATTGTAACCATCACGCCAAAAGGGTTATATGTACCCCGAACCTTTTTCAAACCCCAATATGATGCAACAATCCAACATAAGCTTACACGCGATCTCCGGACAACAATCGCATGGGAACCAAATCTGATTACACAGCAAGAAGGAAAAACACATTTCGATTTCTTTACTTCTGACGAACCTGGGACTTACAAACTAACCGTTGAGGGAATAAGCATGGATGGAAAAATTGCTCATCTGGAGTATTTAATAGAGGTAAAACCACAATAGCAGCGCAAACAAATCGTTATATTTAAAAACAAGGTTATGCAACATATTAAAACCAAAATAGAAGATCATATTTTAAGTATTTTCCTCGACAGGGGGAAGTCAAATGCCATCGACACTCAGCTATTGAAGGAACTGATAGACACCTTGGAATCTTCCCAGCAAAATGAAGCCATTTATGGTGCACTATTGATTGGCAAGGAAAACTTCTTTAGCGCAGGACTCGATCTAATTACCTTATTCCAATACGATGAAGAACAGATTCAGGAATTCTGGAATTTATTCTTGGAGGCGACATCGCTACTGGCCGCTTTTCCAAAGCCGCTCGTGGCTGCAATATCTGGTCATAGCCCAGCTGGGGGCTGCGTACTGGCACTCTGCTGCGATTATCGCATTATGGCCGAAGGGAATTTTGTGATTGGCCTTAATGAAATTCCAGTCGGACTCATCGTCCCTGAAAGTATATTTCAGCTTTATGCATTTTGGATCGGAAAACGGAATGCGTATCAGAATTTGCTCGAAGGTAAATTGCTCTCTCCTGTAGATGCAAAAACACAGGGGCTTATCGATGACATTGTTCCCGCTAATATACTCTTCAATACCGCAACAAAAAAGATAAAACAGATCACGCAGTTCAACCAAAAGACCTGGCAGACATCCAAATTGAACTTCCGAAAGGAAATAATCCTTAAATTGCGCGAGAATAGAGAAGAGACAATCCAGCGCATCCTCGAACAATGGTGGCTTCCGTCAACGCGCTCTATTCTAAAGTCAATCATTGAAAACTTGACTTCGAAGAAGTAATATTAAACAAAATCATCATGAGAAATCTCTTTTTCTTTATTCTTATTTGTCTCACTGCAAGCACAATCTCCTGCAGAAATAGTAAAAAAGAAGATAAGGCTATAAAAATCGTACAGGATTCAATTCCTGTGGATACCCTACAAAAACCTGACAGGACTGAAAAGGAAGTAAAGAAAGAGAACTCCGAAACGCTGGAGGAAGTACTGGAGAAACTTGCCAAGGCATATTCTGAGCAGGACAGTAAAACAATAAATTCCTATATACATCCCAAATTGGGAATTTATATTATTTATCGTCCAGGCGCACTAGACTCTTATGTACACCAAAACAGTTTTAATTTTTCTAAGCCTGTACCAGAGTACCATTCTTATGAAAAGTTAACATACAAGGGTCCATTGAAGTCCGGAAAACTACCTATTTTTGATTGTGGTACGATGAAGTGGGATAAAGCCGGATTCTATTACGATAGAAAATCCCGCCCCAATGAATTATCTCAAACGGCAAAGTTCATGAATGAAATTCTTGACGCCAAAATTAGTAATACTGAATTACAGCGACTAAGAAATATAGAATTCAAAAGTTATAGAGCCATTATGACCTCCAATGAACATGAAGAACCCTTTGTTTTTCATGTGACAAAAGAGGGAGAAAAATGGTATATTACAGCCATAGACCGCGCTTATGCCGGATGTGACGCATAATATGTTGTACATTTTAACCAAACTTAACGATAATGAAAAATTTAGATAAAGACATACAAAGGAAAATCGAAGATTGGTTAACCCCAAGTTATGATGAAGGAACTCGAAAGGCAGTTCAGGATTTAATTGACAATAATGAAGAGACAGAACTTACGGATTCTTTTTACAAGGATCTTGAGTTTGGAACCGGTGGCTTAAGGGGCATTATGGGTGTGGGCTCCAATCGTATGAATAAGTATACGATCGGCAAAGCCACGCAAGGATTAGCCAACTATTTAAAGAAACAATTCCCAGATCAGGAGATTAAAGTAGCGGTATCTTATGATAGCCGCAACAATTCGCAGGCATTTGGCCAGCTGGTTGCCAACGTTTTTGCCGCCAACGGCATCAAGGTACATCTGTTCACCGAATTGCGCCCGACCCCAATGTTGTCGTTTGCCATTCGTCATTTCGGCTGTCAGAGCGGTGTTATGCTAACGGCTTCACACAACCCAAAGGAGTACAATGGTTATAAGGCTTACTGGAACGATGGCTGCCAGCTGACTGCCCCACATGATAAAAATGTAATCGACGAAGTAAACGCAATCAGTTCAGTGAGCGCTATTGAATTTGACGGGAATACGCAAAACATCATTCCTGTTGGGGAAGAAATCGATCAGCGCTATATCAATGCCAATAAAACATTAAGTATTCATCCGGAAGCGGTACTGGCTCAAAAAAACTTGAAAATTGTTTTTTCGCCGATACATGGTACCGGAATTACCATTGTTCCTAAAATGCTAGAAGCCTGGGGATTTGAAAATGTTTCAGTCGTTGCTGAACAGGCCACGCCCGATGGCAACTTTCCAACGGTAATCTATCCAAACCCCGAAGAGGAAGATGCAATGGCCTTAGCAAAGAAAAAAGGGGAAGAAATTGATGCTGACCTTGTATTGGCAACAGATCCCGATGCTGATCGTGTAGGGATTGCCGTAAAAAATAATAAGGGACAATTTCAACTGCTCAATGGTAATCAGATCGGCAGTTTATTGATATACTATGTCCTCAGTGCAAAAAGTGAACTAAAACAACTCGGATCGAATCCATATATTGTAAAAACTATCGTAACCAGTAATTTACAAGCCGATATCGCAGATCACTATGGTGTAACGCATTATGAAACACTTACAGGCTTCAAATATATTGGTGAATTGATTACCAATCTAGGTGATTCAGCACAATATCTTGTGGGCGGGGAGGAAAGTTATGGTTTCTTGGTCGGCGATCTAGTGCGTGACAAGGACGCTCCAAACGCTTGTGCTTTCCTAGCCGAAATGACCGCCTATTTCAAAACAAAAGGAAAAACAGTTTACGAAGTTTTATTAGATATATACAAAGAATTTGGCTGTTATCAAGAAAAGCTAATTTCCTTAACAAAAAAAGGAAAGGCTGGTGCCGAAGAAATTCAGGCCATGATGAATGGCTTACGTCATAATCTACCAACCGCACTCGGTGGAATAAAAGTCAAAGAAATCAGGGACTATCAGCTTTCCCAAATCACAGATATGAGTACAGGGGAGCGAAGAGCGATAGCATTGCCTAAATCTGATGTATTGCAATTTATAACAGTAAATGGCGATGTGATTTCTGCCAGACCATCGGGAACTGAACCGAAGATTAAATTTTACTGTTCTGTAAAAGAAAGCTTAAGGGATACCGCTGATTATTTCGATGTGCAAACTATTTTGGAAGAGAAGGTTGACCGCATGATGAAAGATATTATAAGCTAATGGAAAAGTGGAAACTATTATCCTCTGAATATATCTGTAAAGAGCCTTGGGCTACACTGCGCAGAGATACCTGTGAACTTCCGGATGGACGGATCAATGAACATTATTACGTACTGGAGTATCCAGATTGTGTAAATATGATCGGAATTACTGAGCAGAACGAACTTCTGGTCATTAAGCAATACCGCCATGGAGCAGGCATTATTTCATTGGAGATTCCCGCAGGGACAACAGAAGCAGGAGAAGATCCTAAAAATGCTGCTGTGCGTGAAATGCTTGAAGAAACAGGCTATCAATTTGATCAGATTGAAGAAATCGCCACGCTTTATGCCAACCCGGCGACAAGTGGCAATATTACCTATACCTATCTGATGACGGGGGGTAAAAAAGTTCAGGAACAGGCATTAGATGAACATGAGGAAATCGATGTCTATCGTATACCGCTTGAAGAAGCGAAAAGGATGCTACTAGACAACAAATTCAACCAGGCACTCCATGCGAGTGCGCTATTCTATGCTTTTAATAAATTAGGCTTGTTATAAAACAAGCCTAATTTTATTCTGTTTTTTTCATTCATACTTTTAATTTTCACTAGCATGCTGATTTTTGTACCTTTGCGTCATGGCAAGAGAAATTTTTGAAACCAAACGAAAGGCCCTGAAAATAAATCTAAACCCAGAGATTTATGGAACCTTTGCAGAGATCGGTGCTGGACAGGAAGTCGCACGTAACTTTTTCAACGCAGGAGCAGCATCAGGCACAATTGCTAAAACAATGTCAGCTTACGACATGGCTTTCAGTGATGCAATTTATGGTGAAGAGGCTGATGGTCGATATGTCAGCAGAACACGTTTAAAGAAAATGCTCTCCCATGAATTCAATCTTCTTACCCAACGGCTTCATGGCGATAAATACTGCAACAAAAAATTCTTTGCTTTTGCAGACACGGTAACAACCCTCAATTTCACCAAGACAAATGAACCTCACGGCTGGATCGGACTTCGCTTCCAACATGAAGTTGGAGGCCCTACAAATGATATTATTGTCCATGTAAGACTGCTAGACAGCGACAACCAATTGCAACAAAAGGTTTTAGGTATAATTGGTGTTAACCTATTATTTGCGGCTTATTATTATACAGACAATGTGCAGACCATGATCGAATCATTGGTCGATAACCTTTCTGTTGGTTCCGTTGAGATTGACCTGGTTAAATTAAACGGACCTCTATTTGAAAACGTCAACCAACGTCTCATCAACTTATACCTGATTGCAAAAGGATTTGCTAAAGCCGCTATATTCCAGCCCGATGGCAAAGCGGTACAAATCAAAGATTATCTGTACAAAAAGAACATTATTCTACTTCGCACCAAATACCGTCAAAAATCCCTTCCAAACTTTGACCTCTTCAATCTTGCCGTTGAACAGTTCAAAAAAAATACAGGTGCAACTGACGCAGACACCATTGTATTAATTGAAGTCCTGATGGGAAATGTGTTGGAAGATACGCATGAAATTACAGATGAAGACCTGCAAGAATTTGCTTCTAGGGCTGACGAACTATGTGCGACAGGCAATAATATTATCGTTAGCAACTTTAGAAGAAATAATCATTTAGCCGAGTTTATAAGCAACTTTAAGCCTAAGAACATTGGAATTGCAACCAACGTTTACAATTTAAAGAACATTTTCAATTCAGATAATTATAATAAAGAGTTATACACCAATGAACTTCTTTCCTATATCTCGGGGATGTTCAATAAAAATGTGAAACTCTACGCATATCCTTATCTCTTGAAAAAAGAAAATAAGATTATTACAACGCACAATATGCCGGTTTCTGAAGAAGCCAAACCTTTATTTGAATTCTTAATTAAAAACGGCTACATCATTGATATTGAAAATTACGACGAAAAATTTGTAAAAACCGTATAAGCAGATTATCTCCAAAATTATAATTTATTATATAGCCCTATTTTCTTAAATTGGGCTATATTTATTTTTGTGCCTTATGAAGCAAGAAAATGTAATACTGGTTGACAGCAATGACAGGATGATTGGTAGCATGGAGAAATATGAAGCCCATGAAAAGGGGCTATTACACCGTGCTTTTAGTGTATTTTTGTTCAATGAGCAAGACGAATTGCTCCTGCAACAAAGAGCATTAAGTAAATACCACTGTGGCGGACTTTGGACCAATAGCTGTTGCTCGCATCAGCGTCTGGAAGAAAGTAACATCGATGCCGCCAAAAGGCGCTTAATGGAAGAATTAGGAATTACTGCAACAGCCCTTCAAGATGTCTTCTCGTTCGTTTATAAAGCTCAATTTGACAACGGACTTACGGAGCATGAATTCGATTATGTCTTATTCGGAAAATTTAATGGAACTCCAGAAATTAACGAAGAAGAAGTTGCCGCAACAAAATACATGAATCAACGGGAAATTCAAAATGAAATACAACACTCACCCGAGCAGTTTACCCCCTGGTTCAAACTAATCTATCAACGTGCTTTTGATACTTACTTTAGTATATATAAAAACAAATTATAACAATCTTATACCGTGCAAAAAAAATCCTGCCTTTTAAAAAGCAGGATTTTTTTTTTCCTTTAGTTTAGCGAATCGCTATAAGAATTTTTTATAGATGGAATACAGAATTTTAAGATCATTCTCACTCATGAACGCTGTATTTACGTCCTGCTGAATGTAGTGAATCTTAAATGCTTTTATTGCCGCATCGAGATTACTTACATCGTAACCGATGATACGTAATGCCATTTTTGGGTTAAAGTCTGCTGGAGGCGTCTCTAAATAGTCCTCATACCAAAAGCCGAATCCTTGATCAGCCAGTTTTTTCCAAGGAAAACGTGACGGATCATTTTTTCGGGTTGGTGCCAAATCCATATGTCCAATAAAATTTGCCTGCGGGATTCTATAGGTCGTTTTTAAATAAGTCAACAACTGCGTCAAGGCGTTTATTTGGGCATCGGTCCAAGGATCAGTAGTCCCATTATTATCGAGCTCGATACCAATGGAAGAAGAATTGAGGTCCGTATCATTGCCCCATTTCCCCAAGCCCGCATGATGTGCACGATAGAGGTCATTGACCATCTGCACTACTTGTCCATCCCGACCAACCACATAATGGGAGCTTACACCTGCTTTCGCGGAATGAAATGTACGGATGGTCTGTCCCAAAGAATCCTGTGCTGTATGATGAATGACAACAAAATTGGGTTTACGGATGCCAAAATTAATCGAGGCGATCCATTGTTGTTCTTTGACATTCACCTTCTCCAATTGACCGGTGACAGGCGATTGTTTATAGAGTTTTGAAAATTCTTTTGCTTGCTTCTTATATACCTTTTCAGTCTTCGCGTATTTCCCCGCACAGGAAGCCAATAATGCTGTTGCGACACAAAGATTGATGGAAAATTTTAGTATCTTCATATTGAAATGTTTCAGCACAAACTAAGGTAAATTTGCCAACAAAAACAAATTTATTTAGCTTCGTCCTATAGTTCGACATAATTTCCAAATATCCTTTTCTTATACATTGCGAAACAACGCTGCCTGCTTTAAAAAAAGCCCATACCAATGTTTGAGCCTTTCCCATGTCAACCATGCATTTCCTGCTTAACTGAAATTACATTTTTTATTATTTTAATGCGCTTAGGTTCAATTTTGCCAAAAACCCTTTCAGCTCGTCGAGGCTATACCCATTTCCCCGAAGAGTAATTAAATAGCGGTCTTTCTCGAGATAACTTATTTCGGAGCTTTTTGCCGTTGAGCCTTCCACTCCTTTGCTATCTGTTGTTTTTGCTCGTTTACCTTCAAATTCGCCAGTTTTTTCTATTTCAGTATCTGTAATTTTCTCTGAATCTACCATGAAGCCCATTTGCGCCAAGCCCACGATTGCCGAAGCTGTCTCGCCCGCGCCATCAATGATATTGACTTTAATTTCCTTTTGGTTATCTACAGTATATGTCGCCTCTCCAGATACAACCTCTGCCCCATACATTGATCCGCCAGAATAGGACGTTCTTTTTAAACCATCTAAGCTTTCCGGTAAAAAAGCCTTCAACTCTTCCGAACTTAAGGGTTTCTCGGATTTAAGTTTGGCTTGAAGGTCTTCCAATTTTTTTGCTCCATCACTCAGATTACCCAAGTTGGATACTCCCTTAACTACATCCGAAATCCCAGCCTCTTTCTCCTTAGCATCTTCACCACCTTCACTGGATTTGCTGTTGCCGCAGCTCGCGACCAAAAGGCCCAGTCCTAAGAGAACAGGCATTACTTTCCATTGTCTTTTCATGATTATCAGTTTTAATTAAAACGCTAAAAAGAACAAAATAATATAATTAATCTAAATTTTAAAATCTGTTCGCATACGATCTTTAGCCCTTAAGGCGCGACCTAAATTTCTACCTGTTACTTGCATTACCTAGGTACTGCCGAATGGGACTGCGCTACACAAAAAAAGGCCTCTATACGAGTATAGAGGCCTTCCGTTATAACTACCGAGATTATGCTTCGGCGTATTCCTCAATTGAAGGACACGAACAAATCAATGTACGGTCACCTTGAGAGTCGTTCACACGACCTACTGAAGGCCAGAATTTACGTTCTCTTACATACTCCAATGGGTATGCGGCAGTTTGACGACTGTAAGGTCTGTCCCACTCATCTGCAGTTACAACCGAAGCTGTATGTGGTGCATGTTTCAGTACGTTGTTAGCTTGGTCTACGTCTCCTGCTTCAACCGCAGCGATCTCTTCACGGATAGCAACTAATGCATCACAGAAACGATCCAATTCAGCCTTAGACTCAGATTCAGTAGGCTCAACCATCAATGTTCCTGCAACAGGGAAAGAAACAGTCGGTGCGTGGAAACCATAATCCATTAAACGTTTTGCAATATCTGCAACCTCGATACCAAAGTTTTTGAATCCACGGCAATCTAAGATCATTTCGTGTGCACAACGTCCGTTAGTACCTGAATAAAGTACTGGATACGCATTTTCTAAACGTGCCTTAATATAGTTTGCATTTAATATTGCGGTTCTTGTCGCATTTGTCAAGCCTTCACCACCCATCATTGAAATATAAGCATGGGAAATAAGCAAGATTGATGCTGAACCAAATGGAGCTGCAGAAACAGCAGAGATACCCTCTTCACAAGAAGTCGAAACCACTTCGTGGTTAGGTAAGAAAGGAACTAAGTGTTTTGCAACACCGATAGGTCCCATACCTGGACCTCCACCACCGTGAGGAATACAGAATGTTTTATGGAGGTTCAAGTGACAAACATCGGCACCAATATGCCCTGGGCTTGTCAATCCAACCTGTGCATTCATGTTCGCACCGTCCATATAAACCTGACCGCCATTTGCATGAACAATTTCACAGACTTCAATGATCGACTCTTCAAATACACCGTGTGTAGAAGGGTAAGTCACCATCAGTGAGTTCAAGTTTGCAGCATGTTCAGTCGCTTTTGCTCTTAAATCTGGAATATCGATATTTCCTAATTCATCACATTTCACAACGACCACTTTTAAGCCTGCCATAGAAGCAGAAGCAGGGTTGGTTCCGTGTGCAGAAGCAGGGATCAAACAGATATTACGTCCATGATCACCACGGCTCTCATGGTAAGCACGGATAACCATCAGACCAGCATACTCGCCTTGTGCTCCTGAATTTGGCTGGAAACTCATCTTCGCAAAACCAGTGATCTCAGACAACCAATCGTTCAATTCGCCAATCATTTGCATATATCCAGACGTTTGATCTGCAGGAGCAAATGGATGCAAACCACCAAATCTCGCCCATGTAACTGGCACCATTTCAGCTGTAGCATTCAATTTCATCGTACATGAGCCCAATGGAATCATCGAGTGGCAAAGCGATAAATCTTTTGCTTCCAACGATTTGATATAGCGCAACATCTCATGTTCAGAATGATAGCTATTAAAATTTGGATGTATTAAGTAGGCAGAAGTACGTACTAAATCGGCAGGAATTGAAGAACCTAAATTCTCTTCTAATGCATCGAAATCTACGTCATTCAATGTTTTACCTTGAATTTTAGCAAATACTTTGACGATCGTCTTAATATCTTCGTATGTGGTTGTTTCGTCGATAGCAATTGAAACTTCCGAACCATTATAATAGAAGTTTAATTCGTTATTTAATGCTTCAGATTTCAAAGCACCAGCATGTGCACCTAAGTCTACACGTAAAGTATCAAAATAAGCCGCATTCAATTGCGTATAACCCAACGACTGTAATGCTTGATCCAACAGATTGGCCAAAGCATTGATACGTGATGCTATATTTTTGATTCCTTCTGGGCCATGGTACACGGCATAGAAAGAAGCCATAATCGCTAAAAGAGCTTGTGCAGTACAAATATTTGAAGAAGCTTTATCACGGCGGATGTGTTGTTCACGAGTCTGCAAAGCCATACGCAATGCATACTTTCCATTTGAATCGGAAGTAACACCGATAATACGACCAGGGATATTACGTTTAAAGCTGTCGCGTGTCGCAAAATATGCTGCATGAGGACCACCAAAGCCCATCGGTACGCCAAAACGTTGCGAATTACCAACAACAACATCTGCACCCCATTCTCCCGGAGGCGTTAATAATGCTAAGCTCATCAAATCTGCCGCCGCACACACGGTAATATGCTTACTGTGAGCTGTAGCCGCAAATGATTTATAATCGACAATGGAGCCATCAGCAGCAGGATATTGAACAAATGCAGCAAATACATCGTCTGTTAATTCTGATTCAGCAATAGCCGCAATTTTAAGCTCGATACCAAAAGACAAAGCACGGGTCTTCAATACATCAATCGTCTGCGGATAGGCATTGTTCGACACCAAGAAAACATTAGCATCTTTATTTTTCCGAGCTGAATAAAGCATAAACATGGCTTCAGCTGCAGCCGTAGCTTCATCCAACAAAGAGGCATTGGCAATTTCTAAACCTGTGAAATCACAAATTACAGTCTGGAAGTTCAATAAAGCTTGTAACCTACCTTGTGCAATCTCCGCCTGATAAGGCGTATACTGCGTATACCATCCTGGGTTTTCAAATACATTGCGTTGAATGACGCCCGGAAGGATTACATCGTAGTAACCTTGACCAATAAAAGATTTAAAAACTTTATTTTTCTCAGCGATTTCCCCAATACGCTTTAAATAGGCTACCTCAGACAATGCTTTGGGAAGATTTAAAGGCTTTGGAGCACGAATTTGAGAAGGGACCGTTTGGTCAATAAGCTGGTCAATTGACGAAACGCCTAATTTAGCCAACATTTCATTCGCTTCAACTGGACTTGGGCCATTGTGGCGACTTTCGAATTTTTCTTGGAAGTGTATATTGCTCATGTGTGCAAAAAGTTAACGCTTATAGATAGTTAGCGACATAATAATTAGGCAATTAACTCTCTTATAAACAGTCGTTTTTTGGATGAGCAAAGATAGCAAAATAAATGACTGAAAACGAAGCAAAAAAGTGGATAAAAAGTCAGTTTTACTGAGCCACCGAAATGCAATCGATTGTCTTTGTCAATTAATTTTTGGAATAACCTCAAACATACAAGTTGTTCATTATAAATATAACAAACAATACAACAATCGCTTGCCACAATTTTAAAAAAAGATAGGGTTATCTGCTATTTCACCCCCGCATTTCTTTCATTACTTCACTATCCTTTTTTGCAATGCCCATGAATTTTCAATAAATTAGTATATGTACCAATTGTAAAGTGACTTCGAAATAACGATATACACTTTTTTGCTAAGAACAACTGATATCAAGGGTATGTTGCGATCAGAAATCTTAACAAAGAAACATTATCCAGCTAGGGAAGCATCTCTTTTGACAAATGTAAATTATCACAAAAAACGAATATCATTTCTTTTTAACGAATATAAAACAGCGAAGTAACGATTATAAACCATGAGAAAACAGGTAACAGACAGCGTTCTTTTAGTAAGACCCTCTGTCTTCCGTAAAAATGAACAGACTGCGGTCAACAACTTCTTCCAAAAGGATATCGAAAATCTCAGTACAGAAGAAGTCAACAAAGAAGCGCAAGGAGAATTTGACGCGCTAGTAAATGAATTGAAGTCACATGGAATTTTGGTGACTGTCATTCAGGACGACGAAAAATCAGAAAGCCCCGACAGTATATTCCCCAATAATATTGTCTCCTTTCATCAGGATGGAAAAATAATTTTCTATCCTATGTTTGCTCCAAATCGTCGAAAAGAACATTTATTGGATTTCGAAGGTCCATTGAAGCAAAACGGTTATTATGTAAAACTGACTAAGGATCTCAGTGAAGCCGAAAACAATAAACAATATCTGGAGGGCACTGGCGCACTCGTTTTGGACCGAGCTCACCGTATAGCCTACTGTGCCTTATCCGAAAGGGCAGACAGAAGTATGCTCGATGAATATTGCAGAACTGAAAACTATACACCTGTTGTATTTCACGCCTTCCAAACTGTCCATGGAGAGCGGAGACCTATCTATCACACCAATGTGGTGCTAGCCGTAGGCGAAGACTTCGCCATCTTATGCCCACAGGCAATTGACGATCCCGCCGAGCTCAAAACCCTACTGAAAAGTTTGAAAGATACAGGCAAGGAGATCATTGAAATCAACGAGAACCAACTCGAATCTTTTGCGGCAAACTGCCTCCAAGTGAGAAACAAATATGGGAATCGGTTTATTGTCCTGAGCAATCAGGCTTTATCCTCATTGACTTTATACCAAACAGCGCAATTAGAAAAGCATGGCAAAATTATTCATCAGGATCTTCATGTTATCGAAACATGTGGTGGTGGAAGTGTACGCCACATGATGGCCGAAGTTTTTCTTCCGAAAGAAAAAATACTGAGCTAGCCATCAAATATCACGATGCTAGCGGAAAACATCCTTTTAGCAGGTCTACTCTACCACTTTAGGCTTACGAATAAACAAATAAAATGCCCCTTGAAGCCATTGCTCAAAGGGGCATTACCTTTTCTAAAACAATCTAATTTCTCCAGCCAATTTAGAACGAATACCTCAATCCCAATTGGAATTGGTACGGATTTCCTGAAGGTGACACAATACCAGAGTTGTTCAATCTATAATTAAACTGCTGCTTCACGGGATCGAATGCGGGGATTTCGGGATTACCATTTGCTGCCGCGGTCTTTGATACAGCGTACAACGATTGGTTACCTAAAGACTCATTGACTCCCCAGGTTTTCTTAAAGAGATTCGCGACATTGAATACGTCTGCAGAAAGCTCCAAAGCATGCGTTTTGTAGAGGTTGAATTTTTTAGCTATTCTTAAATCAATCAAACCGTAAAAACCATTAATACCACCATTTCTTTCCGCCATCTTACCTTCATACTTTTTAATATAATCTTTCAGACTTTGACTGGCTTCACCATTCGCCAACAAGGCATTCATGGCATCAGCCAAAGCTTTTGGTGTGTTTGTACTATTGGGATCGAAAATAAAGGCCAAGTCATTCGAATTGGATACAAAATCGCCATTGATGTTACCTCCAGCAAGTAAGCTGTAGCGTGTTCCACCAATTCCCGAATAACGAACCCCTACACTGACACCATAAAATGTAGGTAGTGTACCATAAATAACAATTTTGTTTCGGAATTGATTATTCGAATAGCTCATCTTACTCAAATCTCTTGGATCATCTTTTACCGCCAGCGATAAGGTCGCTGTATTGGCAACATTTCCATTGTAGGATGTGTTATCTTTCGCATCGTTCCACGTGTAGCTTACAGAAATCGATCCATCTTTGTAGTACTGATAACTTGCATCCAATACAACTGCAAACTGATTTACTTTTCCCTCAGAGTTCAGTTCTAACACGCGTCCAAACTTATTGGAAATCCTTCCCTGTTTCCAATCTGGAACACCATTTACAATAGCCGTCGCCGGTACGAATACCCCACGATTATCTTCATTCGCCAATCTAAAGAACGGATCTTGAACCATATTACGATCAACATACATGTAGTTGTTGCGTCCTAGATTCATATATCCTGAAAGACTTGCTTTTAATTTTTCGGTAAAGAAGTGCGTGTAAGAAACATTGGCCTTGTACACCACTGGTATTTTCGCATCAGCTCCGTAGGTATTGATCGTTGGCACTTGAAATTGAGCCAAGGTTGGCGTTTTTGACGGATCTTGTCTGTACCCCACAAAATTAGGCGTAGGTACATCGTTACCGCGAACATCTACCGTTGCGAAATGCTTCCCATCAAAAGTTAAATTATTGATGGTCATATAATTATTAATATCAGATGCAAAGATACCTGCCCCTACACGGAAAAAATCTTTTCTTTCTTCATTCACATCCCAAGTCATCTGGAAACGCGGCTGTACTACAAAGGATTTCAACTTGTGATCTGTACGCACCCCCACTTCTTTCAATAATTCTTCATTCAGTGGAGAGGTTGGGTAATGACCATAATCCAATCGTAGTCCCGCAACCAAATCCAATCCTTTTGCCAATTTAGTCTGCAACTGTCCATACGCCCCAGCATTAAATATCTTTCCAATAACAGTTGGATCTGCCACTAAGGGAACTTCCCGGTAAAATGCGTAAGGTTTTAAGTTTGCAAAATTTTGCAATGCCGTATTGGTCGCATCGTCCCTAAAATGAAAACGTCCGTTGACTTCACTTCCGTAAATCGAATTTGCATGTGTATACATCAAATCCACACCAAAAGTATAATTGATATTGTCTGTGCTATAATACAAGTTATTGACCAACTGTACGACATTATTCTTAAAGGACTCCTGGGCAAACCGGTGACCGCCTAATTGGATGTTGGTCGACAGATTACTTCCATCAATGGTAGACACCACATTCTCAACAATGGCACGGGGAATGTTTTGACTAGGCAACATGTCGCCAGGACTACTTTTTTGAAAAGTATACAGGTGTTACAATTTCAGTTCATTAGTAAGCTTGGGGGAAATGGAAGTCCGTAAAGTTGCTAAAAAACTGTTATCAATATTCTTGTCATTTCCGTATGATTCATATAAATTGATAGCGGTATTATCCTCCAGACCAAGTTTATTGAGGTCACTTGTAAAGTTATTGCGTATTGTCAATAAGTTCTTTTCATTGATCTGCCAGTCTATACGACCAAAAACAGCATCAGAATTACGTTTTTTATCGAAAGAACCATATTGCCTATCATTACTCAATCCATATTTTTCACGACCTATCCGAATATACTCATCTAAGGTAGATTGAGTAACATTGAAACGTTTTTCATCTGCGGGAGAATTGATATCCGCAATAATCAGTGGGCGGGCATCCCGTTGATGATCCCATGCAACAAAATAATGTAATTTGTCTTTAATGATCGGACCGCCCAATGTAAATCCATATTGATAGGTAGAAAAATCATTGCTTCGTTTGTTTCCTCTGATATCGTAGGGACTGGACAACCAATCGGCCCTTGAATAAAGCCAAGCGCTTCCGTGCGTTTGATTTGTTCCCTGTTTGGTCACCGCACTAACGGTTCCACCGCCCGCTCTTCCGTAGGTCACATCATACTGGTTGGTGACCACTTTAAATTCCCAGACTGCTTCTATCGAAATGGAGAAAGGTGCGCCGCTACGGCTGGTTGTCGAACCTGCAGAAGTCGGATTTTTGGCATTCATACCATCGATGGTAAAATTGGTAGAAGAGCCCAACTGGCCACCGATATTATCGCCCTTACTCAAAGGAGACAAATCCATTAGCGACGTAAAATTCCGGCCGTTGACAGGCAACTTCGCGATATCCTTGGCTGTAACCGCGGTAGCGGCACCTAGATTTTCTATTTTATTCTTCAGCGTACTTATTCCTGTTAATTCAACAGTTTACAATACATTCGACGTGTTTTGAATAGGAATGGTCAAGCGTACAATATCACCCTGATTTAAATTAAATCCCGAACGAACTTGTTCGCCATAACCTATATAAGTTACTTTGACGGTATAGGGACCACCTAAAGGCAACTCCTTAAAGTTGAAATCACCATTTGCATTGGTTGAGGTCTTCGTTGTGAAACCGGTCGATTCATTCCGTACTTCGATGGAAGCACCATGAACCCCTTTGTTGTTCTCGTCCGTAATCTTTCCGGAAAACCCCGCTTGGGTCGTTTGTGCGTACAACCCTGTTCAAAGTGCGATGGCACACGTTGTAAGAAGAAATTCTTTCATTTAGTTGTTGGTTGTGATAATGAAAGCAAAACTACATCGGAACTGTTAACAGGAGCTAAACGAAATATTATGAAATTATAAACAAAGCATTTCAACGTGTATATAAACAAAATGAAACTTCTTTAGGAAAAAAAGACAATACCGGAAAAGGCAACAAAAGTATTTTAAGATAGGGATAGAAATATCCCGATACTGCAAACATCATGATTTAGCAGACAGTAACAAAAAGAACGCAAACTGAAAATTCTTTCTGCCCAATAATATCACAAAAAAGTCAGCCGAAGCTGACTTTCTAATATAAAATTGTAAACTTAAAATCCAATGGATTAAAGTACTTGTAAAGGTCCCTAAAGAGGCTATCACCATATTTGACATAAAGCAAAGCGAAATTTTCAGAGCGCTCCTGCAGTCCTCCACCCGGAAAAAGCTTTTCCTTCACGTTATCAATATCCGTTAAAGCATGCTGATGGTTCCGCTTCTCAGCTTTCATCAGCTTTTTCTCCAAATTATTGATCGCTTTCTTTAACCGTGCTTTTACGGCTTCAGTGCTAGGACCCAAACTTGGATCTATTTTATGAGTTCTTAACCTTATCTTACCAAAAATGGCGTTCAGCTCCATCCATTCGTCATTGAGATTCAGTCGTTCTTTGGTATGACGTCGAACATACTCTTTTTTCAGCACTTCTGCCGGCCGAAAAATACTCTTAAATGTAAGATCAACACGAAACAACTTAGCTGCAACGTTGTCCTCGGTAATCATTGCTGAGTTACGAGGGATCAAAATTGGAAAATCTACCTGATATTGGTCAAAGTTGGATTTTAACTGCATCCAATAGACCATTTCGGCGCCACCGCCAATATAAGCAAGGTTGGGAAGTATAATTTCCTGATACATCGGCCGCATGACCACATTTGGACTGAAACGCTCTGGATAACACTCGATCTCCTGCTCCAGCTCTGCTTTGGTAAAATAAATATGCTGGTGCAATACTTCGTATCGGCCGTCAGCAGTCAGTACTAAACGCTCTCTAAATTCGTCCGTCAAATAAAAGAAATTAATCTCACGGGCATGCACTTGGGTAGAGAAACCATTTGATTCCAACTCTTCCGATCGCGCTGTTATTGCCTTAAAGCTTTTTTCAGAGAAGATATCTTCCTTAATAATTGGCTTGAACAGTTCCTTCAATTCCCGGTCATCTGCATCGACGATCAAAAGACCGTAAGACTTAAACAACTCATTGACCATATACCGTGTTGCATCTGCTAATCGATCATGGTTCAAATAGGCTTCTTCTACAATGCGTGTCAGCCTGGTCGAATTTTCGGAAAGCCCTAAAATATTGGTATACTGCTTCACAGCATCAACGATTGTTGCGGTATCCATTCGCCCCGTAGCAGAAACAGCAGGAGTATCCCAAGCAATTTTCTTACCGAAGACTCTGGTGTGGTTGATCTCTTCAAAATCATGATCTTCAGTTGCCATCCAATATACTGGAATAAACGTTTTATCAGGATGCTTGGCATGTAAATCTTCAGACAAACGTATTGCCGTCATGATTTTAAAAATAAAATATAAAGGCCCCGTAAAAATATTGAGCTGATGCCCAGTTGTAATGGTATAGGAATTTTGGTCGAGCAACAGTTCTATATTGGCCGCTACAGCAGGAGAATCCTTTAATAGTTCGCCATATTGTTTTTTAAGACGCTCAACAAGAATTTCCCTGTGTTCAAATTTCTTCTTTTCGTTCAATTGCTTTTCAAAACCAGCCCAGGTAGGCCAATTCCCAACAAAAGGTTTTAAGGCTTCATCATGTGCCAAATAGGCTAATAAAGTCTTGGAGAAGCTATTTGTTTCACTATATTCAATATAAGTTGCCTTCATCTGCAAATTTTATTAATTATTCTCTATTCTTAATTGATAACGAAAATCCCCCAAAGCAACCTGACATGGCAGTGAATCTTTTCCGTTAATAGAACCTATTTTCAATTTCAATCAGAAGGCTGATTCATCCTGAAACTACAGGCTTTCTTGAATCTGATTTTAAACGGCTATAGATTGTTTAAAATGGGGATTGTACGTTTACAAATGTATCTAGTTTGCCCCGACAAAATAGTGAATTTTCACAAAAAGCTTGTCCCGCTTTTAAATTATATCATTTTACTGACAATTGCCTATAAACAAACGGGCCTCCTTTGACTAAGGGAGGCCCGTTTGTTTATATTATCATCTATAAGCTTTTATACTTATTTCCTTACAATCTCACCATATAGATCGAAATCTTCAGCTCGGTCGATTTTTACCTGAACAAAATCACCAATGCGTGCATAAGAATCTACCGCGGGAATCAAGACCTCATTGTCGACCTCCGGAGAATCGTATTCTGTCCGGCCAATAAAGTAATCGCCGTCTACCCGATCAACCAGTACTTTATAGGTATTACCGACTTTAGACTGATTGATATCGTACGAAATACCTTGCTGTATTTCCATGATGGCTTCCACCCGTCCTTCTTTTACTTCCTGTGGCACATCGTCCTCCAGAGAATGTGCGTGCGTCTTTTCTTCGTGAGAATAGGTAAAACACCCTAATCTGTCAAAACGGGTTTCTTCAACCCAATCCAACATCTCCTGAAAATCCTGTTCAGTTTCACCTGGATAACCACAAATTAATGTTGTACGCAAAGCGATATCTGGAACTTTGTCACGTATTGCGTTGACAAGATCAATCTGTTTCTGTTTTGTTGTACCTCTTCGCATAGACTTCAACATCGGATCAGATATATGTTGTAGTGGCATATCCAAGTAATTACAGATATTCGAACGTTCGTTCATTGCGTCCAAAATATCCATTGGGAAACCCGAAGGATAGGCATACTGCAGTCTGATCCATTCGATACCATCAACATCTGACAAATGGCGCATTAAATCAGAAAGATTGCGCTTTCCATAAATATCTAAGCCATAATAGGTCAGGTCTTGTGCAATCAGAATCAATTCTTTCGTGCCGTTCGACGCAAGAAATTTTGCCTCTTTGACAAGATCGTCAATGGATTTAGAAACGTGTTTACCACGCATCAGGGGAATTGCACAAAAAGAACATGGTCGGTTACAACCTTCAGCGATCTTAAAGTAAGAAAAATGCGAAGGTGTTGTCAATAAGCGCTCACCCAATAACTCGTGTCGATAATCAGCACCAATGGATGACAATAGCTCCGGTAAATCGTTCGTACCGAAAAAGGCATCAACATTGGGGATTTCAGCCTGTAACTCCGGCTTATATCGCTCAGAAAGACAACCTGTAACGATCACTTTGTTGATTTTACCCTGATCTTTTAGATCCGAATATTGTAAGATCGCATCAATTGATTCTTGTTTGGCATTATCAATAAAACCGCAGGTATTGATTACGACAATATCATTCGCTTGTATATTGGATGCTTCATGCACGACTTCCATCTGATCGCCCTTTAACTGGCCCATCAGGACTTCACTATCGTGAATATTTTTCGAACAGCCCAAGGTTACCACATTGACACGTGGTTTATTTATCAAAGGGGCTGGTTTCGCGTATTTTGTCTTCATATGATTAGACGGTAGACTCTATTTGAAAAGGGAGTCGACAAATTCCTTTTTGTTAAACAACTGAAGATCACCAATTTTCTCTCCTACACCAATATATTTCACCGGGATCTTAAATTGATCAGATATACCAATAACCACCCCGCCCTTCGCCGTTCCATCGAGTTTCGTCAATGCTAAAGCGTTCACATCGGTTGCCTGTGTAAATTGCGTACATTGCTCAATGGCGTTTTGCCCTGTTGATGCGTCCAAGACCAACAAGATTTCATGTGGTGCACCTGGAACAACCTTTTGCATAACATTCTTAATCTTCGTGAGCTCATTCATTAGCCCAACCTTATTGTGCAAACGGCCTGCGGTATCAATGATACACACATCTTCGCCATTTGCTACTGCCGATTTCACGGTATCATAAGCCACTGAAGCAGGATCCGAGCCCATGGCCTGAGCGACAACACGCACGCCAACACGCTCACCCCATAATTTAAGTTGATCAACAGCAGCCGCCCGAAAGGTATCCGCTGCCCCCAATACAACTTTGCTTCCAGCTTGTTTCAGCTGATGAGCCAGTTTGCCAATAGTCGTTGTCTTGCCAACCCCATTGACACCTACAACCATAATAACGTATGGTTTATGATCGCCATAATTGAAATTCTCGAAATCAGCACTATTGTTCTCTGCCAGTAGCGTTTGAATTTCTTCTTTCAGGAGATTGTTGAGCTCAGAAGTAGAAACGTACTTATCTCGGGCAACACGGGCCTGTATGCGATCAATGATTTTTAAGGTAGTCGTAACCCCAACATCAGAAGTAACCAAAACCTCTTCCAGATTATCCAGCACATCGTCATCTACTGTTGATTTACCAACGACAGCTTTTGTAATCTTGGAAAGAAAGCCTTCTTTTGTTTTTTCCAAACCTTTGTCTAAGGCCTGTTCTTCTTCTTGTGTTTGTGGTTTTTTCTTAAAAAAATCAAATAATCCCATGGAGTGTAGTAGTGAAAATTGATGTTCAAATATAAACAAATGTCCTCAACAAAAAAAGCCCTTTCGGTAGGATACCAAAACGGCTATTTTTATCGAATTCTTTTTAAAGAAAAACTTTAAAAAAGGAAAATGCTACTCGTTATTTTTGAGCTGCAGCAACGACGTCTTTCACTTTATCGTTGTGAACCATACCTTCTTTGAAAGTATACGCGCCAGTTTTTGCAGATTTAGTAGTAATAATAACCTTTGTAAATTCTTTACCGCCACCTTTTTGTAACGATGCAACTGCTTTCTTTGCCATGGTATATTAATATTTTACTTAGCCTCTCTTTCAAGTGCTAAGATGTGTGACTTACTTAATTTCTTTATGAACAGTAACTTTTCTCAATACTGGGTTGAATTTTTTCAATTCCAAACGCTCAGTTGTGTTCTTTTTGTTTTTAGTAGTGATGTAACGAGACATTCCCGGAAGACCACTTTCTTTGTGTTCAGTACATTCTAAGATAACTTGTACTCTATTTCCTTTTTTAGCCATTGTTTTACTTTATTTTGAATCCTATTATAGGATTGAAATTCATGAATAATCTTAATGTAACAGGCGCGACAATCAATTAGATTGACCCTTTAACGATAAATTTATTGATCGCTGCTGTAATCCCGTTCTTATTGATAGTCTTGATAGCAGAAGTAGATACTTTCAACGTAATCCAACGATCTTCTTCTGGAATGTAAAAACGTTTCGTTTGTAAATTTGGATAGAATTTACGTTTAGTTTTAACGTTTGAGTGAGAAACGTTATTTCCTGTTAACGCCGCTTTGCCTGTTAAATCACAAATTCTTGACATGATATTATTTTTTTGTTGTCTTTATTACAATATGTTAATCCTTTGCACTCTCTGCAAAGAGTTTGCAAATATCTATATTTTTTTTTGGATAAGCAACAAGATAATTGGAATTATTTTTAAAAATAGTTCTACACAGGAAGGGTAAGGGCAAAAATAAAGGATTTTATTGTATTATATTTGCTCTGTAAAGAAAAATAGTTTTCAACAATTCACATTTATGAACAAATATCTTCGCAAGGGCTTAAGGGAAATAATCATTGGTGTCGTACTTGTAATCTTAGGATATTACCTCATGGAACAACGCTCCAACTGGTATAAACTTGCTATGCTTGTCGGAGTTATTGTATTTAGTATCGGTGTCCTGACTTTGATCTATCGCATGATTCGTAAAGTAGACCGAAATGCCATTATGGAGATGCGCGAAGAATCGCATAAAAAAGAGAAAGAAGGAGATGCTGATCAAAACTAGGGGTATTGTCCTAAAAACAACCAACTATTCGGAGAGTAGCCTTGTTGCGCAGATATACACGGAACAGTTTGGGATGCAATCCTATCTCATCACGGGCGCAAGGAAGCCTAAAGCAAAGATCAAGGCCAATATTCTTCAACCCTTACATTTACTGGAAATTGTCGCTACACATAAAGATAATGGTTCTTTACAGCGGATCTCCGAAGCGCGTCAAGTCCCTGTCTTGCAAGAAATACCTTATGATATTGTTAAAAGCTCGCTCGCACTTTTTCTGAATGAAATACTCTATAAAATTCTGAAGGAACAAGAAAATGACGATTATCTTTTTGAATTCATCCATCAGTCTGTACGTTGGCTAGATGAAACGCATTTAAATCTGGCCAATTTCCATCTTGTTTTTTTAATCAAGCTAACCCGCTTTCTCGGGTTTTATCCCGCTGAATCAAAACAGGCCCACCCTTATTTTAATCTTCATGAAGCTACCTTCTCCGATAGCCTTCCTGAACACCCGCTTGTATTACAGGAACCACATACGTCAATTTTCAGAAATTTAATCGAATCCGAATATTCGAATTGTGACCGCATAAAAATGACCGCTTCTGATCGACAATTCCTGCTGGAAAAAGTGCTCGACTTCTATCGTCTCCACCGCACAAATTTTAAAGAAATAAAATCGCTCTATATACTCGAAGAAATATTTAGATAAGCTACGCACAGCTTTCTCCTTTGAAAGCGAATTCTATGCTGCCTTTAGATCCAAAACAGGCGGATGAACGCGGCTATTCTTTTGCGCAAGCGCAGCAACTGTAGCTCTTCCAAACACTTACCCTTTTATAATAATTGATCTCTCGGATAAATTCTTGGTACATTTATTGTAAAAAAATTGAAATAACATTTTGATTTACTAGAATCATTTTCACCTAAAAAAGTCTTAAAATATGGAACTTAAAGAAAACTTTTTAAAGGTTGTTCGAGACAACTATGCCAACTTTGAAGGAAGGGCTCGCCGTAAGGAATATTGGATGTTTTTCCTTGCAAATCTCATCATTAGCGCAATATTTGCAATACTTGGACAAATTGCAAGCTTATTTACGTATGTCTCAGGTTTAGTAAGTTTAGCTTTAATAATTCCTGGAATAGCCGTTACGGTCCGAAGATTACATGACACCAATAAATCAGGCTGGTTTATATTAGTTGCATTGATTCCATTTATTGGTTGGATCTACCTGCTTTACTTATTGGTACTGGAAGGCGACAAGGCTTCAAATCAATATGGTCCAGATCCCAAAGGGATGGAAAACGTAACAAATCATCCTTTTACTCAAAGCCAAGATCCCTTCGGTTCTTCTCGGCCACAGGACCCATTTGGAAGTTCACAACCATCAAATCCTACGCCACCAGCACCTGATAAAGATCCTTTTGCTTAGATGCTAACAGCATAAAAAAAGCTTTCACAATTGTGAAAGCTTTTTTTATATTATTTTGCTTCTTCTCTATACCACATCAATGGTCGTCAAAAGAAAATATTCGATAGCCTACAAACATGTATACGCTCGTCGAATGCAATCCAATAAAAAATTAATGTCTGTGTTTTTTCTTTTGTTGTCCCGGAGCAAAATCACGTGCCGACTGCTCACCATAGTATTTTTTAGCATGCCCAGGAGGCATTCTTTTCGGACCACGGCCATGACCATGGTGATGATGGGCAGAATAACAGGCCGACATGGATAGCGCAATAACAACAGACAGCCCCAATACTAGAATACGTTTCATCTTCACTAACTATTTTTAAATACCCTATTACAATTATCAGTCCAAATTATTTACTCAAGCAAGTAAACACGCCCTGTCGCAGAATATCCTTTTCTAAGAGCCAGATTTCCCATAAAATAAAAAAGCCCATGCTGTTCGCATAGGCCTTTTCACAATAAATATATCTTGAATCTAATTAGATAACTCTTACATTTACCGCATTAAGACCTTTACGGCCTTGTTCAACTTCGTAAGATACATTGTCATTCTCACGAACTTTGTCTACTAATCCAGAAACGTGAACAAAAATTTCGCTCTCGCCTGAGTTAGGGATGATGAAACCGAAACCTTTGGTCTCATTAAAGAATTTTACTTTACCTTCTTGCATGGCACTATATTATTAATTTCCCTAAAGGTAGAGAAATAAAATCAAAAATCTTAACCTTTTTATTTTTTTTATCCGTTAAACTTTTTCATAAACTTTGGCTCCAATCTTGTAGCAATGCGATAATGGCAATCGTATTATTATAAAAAGTTAAAGACGAAAAATATGAAAAAAATACTATTAGGACTAGCCTTTTTAGGTTTGATGACCCAAGTAAACGCGCAACAAATGGTTAATAAAGAATTTGTATCTACGGTAGGCCGTGCAGAAGAAGAAGTAACACCAGATATTATCTATATTGATGTTACCCTAAAAGAGTTTTATGAGAACGGTAACACGAAGAAAAAGGCCGCAATAGAAAAGCTAGAAAAAGATCTGTTCGATTCGGCGACAAAAGCGGGTGTAAAAAAAGAAGATTTTACCATCCAGAATATCTGGAGCTATAATGTTCCGGATAAAAAGAAAAAAGACACCGATATCTTGCTCTCCAGACAATACCGTATTAAGGTAACCAACTTGAACAATTTGGGCCAACTATTAGACGGTGTTGACAAAGCCGGTATCCAAAGCACCTATATTAGCGAATATGATTATTCAAAGAAAAAGGAGTTGGAAAAAAGTTTAAAAACCAAGGCGGTATTGGATGCAAAAGTCAATGCTCAAATTTTGGCAGAAGCCGCAGGCCAAAAAATTGGTAAAGCGATCGTATTATCTGAAACACCACAACAAATTATATTTGGCGTACAACCGATGATGCGTAATGCCATGTATAAAGGTGCTATGGCCGAAGCAGCAGACAGCGCTGGTGACAGTGGGTTAGATTTAAATATCAGACCGATGAAAGTTACGAGTGAAATCAGCGCTTCATTTGAGTTATTGTAATCATGCATAGGGAAAAAACTCCAGCAGATAAATTAAAACAAATTGACCAAGATTTCGGTTGGATTGACCGAATATCTTGGTTAATGGATAATCAATTCAAGATTGGAAACTTTCGCTTCGGACTTGATCCAGTCTTGAATCTCATCCCCTTAGGTGGCGCGATAGCGGGCTTCGGAACCTCTCTGGTTCTTGTCATAGCCATGTGGCGTAACGGCGCCAGTCCAAAATTAGTCATACGCATGTTACTCAATATCTCGATTGATGCTGTTTTGGGTAGCATTCCTTTCCTCGGAAACTTTTTTGATTTTTTTAGCAAGGCCAATGAAAAGAACATCAAATTATTACGACAACATTACTACGAAGGCAAGCATTCAGGCTCGGGTATCGGTATAATCATCAGTATTCTAACGGTCTTCTTCTTATTCATCGGTGTTACATTTTATCTTATCTGGACGTTATTCTCTTGGGCATTCTCGCTATTGAATACCCTCGGATCCTAAATAAACCTCCTTGCTTCACCTATAGGGCAGAATCCTTCGCATTTCTCTTAAAACAGTTGCCCATATCTAATATCTATTTAATAATTTTGATCGCGATAGTCATCGTGTTATGACATCCAGAACTTAATCTCAAATTTAAAATGAGCAAAAAAAGAATATTTGCACTGATTTTGATCGTCATCATGCTGGCCGCAATTTTGACTAACCCAAGCAAAGAGGAACACGAAAAGGTTGTACGCGCGAAAGCTGAACAGCTATTGAAAAGCCAGCTTCATGCGAAAGATCAAGAGTTTTTCGGATTGGGGATGCAGCTCTTCGGAAATGACATCGTCGATAAATTTATCCAAAGTTCCGTTGTGGTCGACAACTACTATTTGTTTTCGCTAACCAAAATAAAATGGCAGGGTACAGAACAGATTATCGGTGGCGGAGCTTTTAAATACATCTGGCTGAGCCCAAAAATTGATGAAAAGGCCGACGAAATTATTGCTGCATTGAAAAAGATTTAACATGCCTTTAGAAATACTTTATCAAGACGAATCCATCGTTGCAATCAATAAACCACATGGACTATTGGTGCACCGATCTGCTATTGCGCGCGATGCTTCAGCGTTTGCCCTACAGCTCCTTCGGGACCAATTAGGAAAAACCGTTTATCCCGCACATCGTTTGGACAGGAAGACCGGAGGCATTCTGTTATTTTCATTAAATAAGGAGACGGACCAATACTTACAAAAAAGTTTTCAGGAGCGTAAGATCGACAAAAAATACCTCGCTGTTCTGAGGGGCTTCGCGCCAGCAGAAGGCCTGATTGACTATCCCTTAAAAAGGGACGATGGCACCGTTCAGGAAGCACAAACATCTTTTCGCTTACTTGCTCAAGGCGAGTTGGCCGTTCCCTTCGGAAAATTTCCGACAGCACGATACAGTCTCGTCGAAGCCAACCCAATTACGGGTCGTATGCATCAGTTACGTCGCCATTTTGCGCATATCTTTCATCCCATTATCGGCGATCGTCCGCACGGATGCAACAAACAAAACAAGTTCTGGAAAGAAGCCTACCAAATGGATACCATGCTATTGCATGCCTCGGAACTGACCTTTAAACATCCTTTATCGGGCGAAGACGTTCATATCAAAGCACCCCTACAACCCGATTTCATCCGGGTATTGGAAATATTAAACCTCAACGCGATATGTTAAAATTGATTCTCGAAGCCTTTATCAGCATATCCGGTATTACCGCAGCTTCTGGTATTGTCTATCAGGATAGGCAAATCCATATCGTTTCTGACAATAGCAATTATATCTACAGCTATAGTATCACAGACCAAAAGTTGTCTAAAACGGCACTACGGCAGTCTGATCCGATGGAAAATAGGGCTAAAGCAGCTAAAATGGATTTGGAATCGATCACTTTCGATAGAAGCCGCTATTATCTTTATGGCTCTGGTTCTACCCCAAACAGAAACACTCGTTTTATTTGGGACGGCAAAACAGTCCTTCAGGAAGACTACAGTAACATCTATTCTTCCTTAATGGAAAAATTCAATATTTCCAAAGAAGACTTCAATATTGAAGGCGTAGTTCATTTAAAAGATAAGATCTTATTTTTTAACCGGGGAAATGGCCCTAAAGGCATAAATGCCATTTTAGAGTATCATCCGCTTGCTGCCGAACAATCCCGCTGTATCCCGATTGAACTACCCAAGCTCAATGGCATCTCGACAGGTTTCTCAGATGCCACCCTGGTTGGAAATGAAATCTATTTTATTGCTACCGCCGAAAATGCAAAATCGACTTATCTGGATGGAGAGATCAGTGGTTCTCTTCTTGGAAAAATACCTTCCGATCTTTCCGGCAAACCCGAGACATTCGAAATTCCCGAAAAGCATAAATTTGAAGGAATCACATTGAAAGAGGAAACGGCCCAAGGCCTAATGTTCCTGCTATGTGAAGATACCGATAGCGAAGATGATTATATGACCATCTATTCGCTCCGGGTAAGCAATTAAATCGATTGTTCTAAAATGGATTCACAGTGAGGAATCACGTATATTTTATTAAATTTGTAGCTGATTAAAACTTAATTTTTATGTTAAAAAATACTGCCCTTTCGGAGACGCACATTGCTTTAGGAGCAAAAATGGTTCCCTTTGCAGGCTTCAACATGCCCGTACAATACACAGGCATCAATGATGAGCACGAAACAGTTCGCACAGGTGTAGGAGTTTTTGATGTAAGCCACATGGGTGAATTCATCCTAAAAGGGGAAAAAGCCCTGGATCTACTTCAAAAAATCTCTTCCAATGATGTGTCAAAATTATACGATGGCAAAGTTCAATATGCTTATATCCCCAATGAAACTGGCGGTGTAGTTGATGACTTCCTAACATACCGTATAGACGATAAGACATATTTTTTGGTTGTGAATGCGTCAAATATTGAGAAAGACTGGAACTGGATCTCCAAATACAATACAGCTGGTGTGGAGATGAAGAATATCTCTGATCAAACCTCCTTATTCGCGGTACAAGGTCCTAAGGCTGCAGATGCACTTCAATCGCTTACCGACATCGAATTAGCTCCAATGGAATACTATACCTTTGCAAAAGGTACATTTGCGGGCGTAGAGAATGTGTTGGTTTCTGCAACAGGATATACGGGAGCTGGAGGTTTTGAAATCTATGTGGCCAATGAAGATGCCCAAAAAGTATGGGATGCTATTTTCGAAGCCGGTAAAGCTTATGGAATCAAACGTATTGGTTTAGGTGCCCGTGATACTTTACGTCTAGAAATGGGTTTCTGCCTATACGGAAATGACATCGACGATAATACCTCTCCTTTAGAAGGCGGTTTAGGCTGGGTAACGAAGTTTACAAAAGACTTTGTGAATTCTGCGGCGCTTAAAGCGGAAAAAGAAGCTGGTCTAAAGAAAAAGCTCGTTGGTTTCGAAATGATTGACAGAGGCATTCCTCGTCATGATTACGAAATTGTTGATGCTGATGGAAATGTAATTGGACGTGTGACTTCAGGTACACAATCACCAACATTGAAAAAATCAATCGGTTTAGGTTATGTGGACACAGCCTTTTCAAAAGACGGCACCGAGATCTTCATTCTGATCCGTAATCAAAAAATAAAAGCAAAAGTAACAAAACCACCATTTGTGAAGTAATAAAAAAAGCCTGCTTAAAGCAGGCTTTTTTTATTACTTCTTCTTTTGTTTTGTAATAAGTTGTTGTTTACCGCTTTCTTTTTGCTGAATAAGTGATCGAACCCGTTTGCTTAAAACAACACGGAGATAGATCAAAACCACCAAAAAGGCGATGGATAATCCCGTTACCAGCATGTTGCCGGCCTTATACCCTTCAAAACCACTGTAAACTAAAAATACAATAGCCAAACTCAACACTATATTTAGAAAAAAATACTTTAACATATCACTTTTTTATTAATCCCAATACCCGCTGTCTCCATCCGCCAAAGAAATAGAATGCTCCACCAACAATGTTTAATAAAACAATCGTCAAAGCCATCAGCATCCTTTCTGTGTTAGAAATTGTCCTCGAAAGCATGATTTCCCGTAGAACCAATATTACCCATAGGAGAGACAATAGAATGGAAAGGCTACCTAATATGGGGAATATACCAAGGTTAAATAATCGCGCTAAAATAGCTACGCTATAAAAAGCAAGACTAAACAAGAAAGCTTGCTTAGTCTGATGCTCCAAATTTTTCATCTTAATAAACGTCTAACTCTGGATCGATTTCCTCTTTCCAAGCTAAAATTCCGCCTTTTAAATTTGCAAGATTGTCAAAACCCTGTTGTTCCAATAACATAATCGCCTGTGCAGAACGTTTTCCAGAACGGCATTGTACGATAACAGGTTTATCTTTCGCAATCTTATCAGCTTCGATCAGTATACCTGAAAGTGGAATATTCAATCCATTTAAATTGGATACTTCATACTCAAAGGATTCACGAACGTCTATCAACTGAAAATCTTCGTTGTTATCGATTTTATTCTTTAATTCTTGTACAGATACTTCTTTCATTTTCAAACAATTTAATAGTCAAATATACTACATTTTTTCCGAAAGTGTTCGCTTTCCTGGATGCTCAAAATCAGTCGATGTTGCTAAGAGTAGCCTCAATTTTTAGTGTATTAACGGCATTAGAAATCTTAGATGGGTTTTGCCTGTCATCGGATCATTTGAAATGGATCATTTTAGGAAGTTTATTGTCTGCACAATTCGCTTGTAGAATTTTCCTTATCTTCACCCAGACTTTACTAAGCTTTATATGAATTCAATACCTAAAATTATACTGTCTATATCTTTACTTGCACTCTCGGCAGTAAGCTATGGACAGCAAGTTATTTCCGAGCAGGAACGCCAAGATGTGAGCCGCATACTCAATACCCTAGCCGCTGACGATATGCGTGGGAGATCGGCTTTGACAAAAGACATCGAACCAGCTGCAGATTTTATCGCTGCCGAAATGAAGAGAATAGGCCTTAGCCCCTACGCAGAACAAAATTACAGGCAAACATTCCAATTGGATAAAATCTCTCCGGTAAGCAAATCCGCAACCATCAATAAGCAGCTGATCCCAGCTGACCATGTTATTTCACTTGGAAACCACGTTGATTTACAGTGGGATAATCGAAGTAGCCTTAACATCGTCGAAATAAAATCGGGCGATGATTTTGCGAAAGTATTTAGAGAACATTCTCTAGCCAAAGAAAATACACTTGTATTGGTAGACCCCTCCTTTGAAAGCTATTTTGTGCGTTTTGGTCAAATGCTCAACTCTCCTAAATTTATAGAGGACCCCTCCAAACAAAAACCATCAATTGTCTACCTTTTAACAGCGGAGAAACCCCAAACTTTTCAAATTCATATTGAACGGAAGCTTCAAAATTTCCCCTTGTTTAACGTGGCAGGAATAATCCCCGGGAAAAGTAAACCGAACGAATACGTTATCTTTTCGGGACATTACGATCATATTGGCATCCTTCAGGCAGTAGGCCAAGATTCTATTGCCAATGGCGCCGATGACGATGCCTCAGGTGTGACCGCAATGTTAACCCTGGCAGATTACTACAAAAAACAAAATAATAATGAAAGGACCCTTATTTTCGTCGCTTTTACGGCAGAAGAACTGGGCATGTATGGCTCAAAATATTTTTCCAACCACATCAATGCTGACCAGGTAGTCGCTATGATCAATATGGAAATGATCGGAAAAGATTCCAAATTCGGTCCCAATACAGTGTATATTACAGGATACGATCAGTCGAATCTTGGTGAATTAATGCAGGAAAATTTAAAAAATACAAATTTCCGATTCTATCCTGATCCATATACCAAACAAAATCTCTTTTATCGAAGCGATAATGCGGTATTGGCAGCCAAAGGTGTGCCTGCGCATTCATTTTCAACATCCCAAATGGATAAGGATGAATATTACCATACCGTAAAAGATGAAGTGTCTACATTGAATGTTCAGAATATCATTTCCAGTATAGAAGCGATCGCCATAGGCACCTCCGGAATTGTAACAGGCAAACAAACACCTTCACGGGTCGAAAAACTAAAAGATTAGGCGACAGGCCTAAGCTTTTACTTCTTTTTGCATGACATAATCGTTTAGAACATAATCATAATAAGGAATATCAATCGTTTCAATGATCTCAAAGCCCTGCTTCAAATAGAAATGGTAAGCAGGGTTATTTCTATTTACGTTCAATTCAAGAATCCCTTTACCCTTTAAGATGGTTTTTTCTGAAGCGAAGTCTATCAGCGCCTTTCCGAAGCCTTTTCCTTGCACATTGGGCATCAAATAGAGCTTTTCAATACGTACACGATCCTCAAGAGTTCGCAAGGCAATAAATCCCTGACCCATACCATCTTCTTTCAAGACATAAAAAAATTGGCCATTAACCATACTTTCTGCAAGTCCCTCAACGGTATAGCTTTTTTCGAGCATAAAGTCAATTTGATCTTGTGAAAGTATCTCTCCATAAGTAACAGGCCAAATACTATGCGCCATATTTGAAATGCTTCTGATATCGCTTTGTTCTGCCAATTCTATTGTTATCATGCAATCTTTTCTCCTATTAAAATGTATTTTATATGGGAAAATTTAAGGACAAATAAGCCGTCTTTTTCCATTTCGTATTCGTTGTCATTGATCTTAATCAAGCCTTCGTGCGTGTTTTTTTCATCAGCATCAAGCCCCTCAATTCGGATTCTTTCCCCTGTAGGCTTCCATTTGGTGAAGCCTGTTGTCACAAAACAATAGCGAACTCCTTTAGAGATAAGCACAATATTAATCTGCTCCAGATAGGGCTGGTAATAAGCCACATCAAGCTGATCAGTCAGGATATTCACCGCTTTGTATTGATGTGCTATCAGGTATTCTATAGCCGTCTTTAGAAAATCATTATCATAGGAAATGATCTTTAAATTTTCCTGTGAATCGTTAATGGATTTTTTTGTAAAAACGATATCGAACTTATAACCACGCGCATCCAATAAATCGATGGTTTCCGCCTCAATGACAATTGTGGGGCTCCATTCCAGCAGCTGCCCCAAGCCCTCTTCGTCGATGAGGAAAAGGTCTTCAATCAGTAATGCAGGTTCCTGATTCTCTCGAACAATGTGATGAGATGACATATATAATTTAATAACCGAGCCTACGCAAGGTAATGTATGCCATCAACCCCGTACTAATCTCCAAAGAAGTCTCATCCACGTCAAAGGTCGGCGTATGGACAGCTGAAGAGATACCACGTGCTGCATTACCTGTACCCAAACGATAGAAACAAGCATTAATTTCTTGTGAATAATAGGAAAAATCCTCCGCGGCAGGCCATAGATCTAAGTCTACCACATTTTCCTTACCGAGATACTCTTCTGCAAATGTCCGTGCACTTTTAGTCAATTGGGGCTCATTGATTAGAAAAGGATAGCCCTTACGGACTTCAAATTCACAAGTCGCTCCCATACTTTCAGCAATGCTCACAGCAATCTTTACCATGCGCGCATGTGCTTCAGCACGCCACTCCTCATCAAATGTGCGAAATGTACCTTCCAGATAAACCTGGTCAGGAATAATATTTGTAGCTCCGTTGGCCATAATCTTTCCAAAAGATAGCACAGTCGGTGTACGTGGATCTGCAAAACGACTAGCAATCTGCTGCAAAGCGGTAATGATCTGTGCTGTAATAACAATTGGATCAATATTTTGATGCGGGTGCGCACCATGCCCGCCCCTGCCTTTGACTGTCATAAACAGTTCATCGCAGGAAGCCATATATTTTCCCTCACGGAAACCAACCTTGCCTACCTCAATAAGGGGCATCACATGCTGACCTATTATGGCTGAGGGGGCAGGATTCTGCAAAGCGCCCTCTTTGATCATTAAGGAAGCTCCTCCTGGCAAGCGCTCTTCGCCAGGCTGGAAGATCAATTTGATCGTTCCTCCAAATTCGGCTTTTAGGCTATTCAATATTTTAGCTGTCCCCAAAAGTGAGGAGGTATGTACATCATGGCCACAGGCATGCATCACTCCTGGGGTGTTGGAACCATATGAACGCCCCTCCACTTCTTGAATTGGTAAAGCATCCATATCTGCGCGCAACGCGATAACTTCATCTGAGGGTAGGTCACCTTTGATTAAAGCGACAATCCCCGTATCAGCTTTAGCCTCATAAGGAATTCCCAATTCATCCAATTGCTTTTTTACAAATGCCGAGGTATTGTATTCTTCGAAGGAAAGTTCAGGATTCTGATGAAGATGTCTACGGTTGGAAACCGTATCTTCAAAATATTGATGAGCTAAGGCCAGGACTTTTTCTTTCGTACTTGCCATAAGGTTGATTGATTTATTGATATACAAAAACGTTCTCTGAAAAAACAAAGACGTTGCTAAAATATTGACGTAACTCGCGCATGAAGGCATTTGCTTCAGAGCGACTTCTAAAATCACCTACCTTGACGCGATAATTGGGTTCATCATAGGTGATATAAGTATCAATATCTTTATACATACTTCGGAAACGTGTCTGCTCCGAAAATGCCTGATTCCGATTCGATCCAGCAAAGATCTGTACACGGAATCCCCTTACTTTGACCCGCGTCGCCGCTGAGCGGACGATGGGTTTAGCAGGAACTACTGTCGCTTTGCTTTCGACAGGATTGATCCCCATAGCTGCCCTGAAATTTTGAAGCTGTGTAATCAATGAATCTTTGGTTACAATTACTCCACCTTTTTCTTGTGCGTTTACCTGAACTAGCGCAAACAACACAAGTGCATGTATGAAAATCAATCCTCTCTTCAGCATAGTTTAACCTTTCTTATCGATTAGTTATTTGCGCCGTGGCAATTTTTATATTTTTTTCCTGAACCACAAGGACATTCGTCATTGCGTCCAACAGTATTCTCGTTACGAACAGGTTCTTTTGGACCTTCATTCACATCCTCCTCACTCACACCTGTAGGCGAAGCCAATTCAGCTTTCGTTTCAATCGTTTTTACTGGAGCCTGCTGTACTTGTCTCGCTTGCATAGAAGTCGGTTCTTGACCAGGGATCTCTCCTTTGAAAATAAAGCTAACGACATCCTTATTCATTGAAGCCAACATCGATTTAAACAAATCAAATGCCTCCATTTTATAAATGATAATCGGATCCTTTTGTTCATAAACAGCATTTTGAACCGATTGTTTCAAATCATCCATTTCACGCAGGTGCTCTTTCCAAGCCTCATCGATTAATGCCAATACGATTCCTTTTTCAAAAGATTTGAAAACTTCTTTACCGTTGCTTTCGATGGCTTTTTTCAAATTCGCCGAAACTTGAATGCCACGGATACCATCCGTAAATGGAATAACGACATTTTCGACGATCTGACCTCTTTCCGCATACACATTATTCAATACAGGAACTGTCAAAGCACCAACGGCCTCAATTTTATGGTGGTAAGCGTTAATTGCATGCTCAAAAAGACGATCAGTCAAGCCTTCAACTTTACCCTGTGCAAATTCTTCTGCTGTAATTTCTGGTGTGATCGCAAAAATACGGATTACTTCGATTTGGAAATCTTCGTAATTACCTTGCTCTTTTGCTTCAACGACAATTTCTTCTGCAACATCAAAAATCATGTTGTTCAAATCCACGTCTAAACGTTCTCCAAACAAAGCATTTTTACGTTTCGAATAAATTACGGTACGTTGGGAGTTCATTACATCATCGTATTCCAATAGACGTTTACGGATACCGAAGTTATTCTCCTCCACTTTACGCTGTGCGCGTTCGATGGATTTGGTCAACATACTATGTTGCATCACCTCGCCCTCTTCAACACCCATTTTCACCATGATGTTAGAGATTCTCTCTGAAGCGAATAAGCGCATCAAGTTATCTTCCAAAGAAACGAAGAATTGCGAAGAACCTGGATCTCCCTGACGACCGGCACGACCACGTAACTGACGGTCAACACGACGAGATTCGTGTCTTTCGGTACCGATAATGGCAAGACCACCAGCTTTTTTAACTTCTTCGGTCAATTTAATATCCGTACCACGACCAGCCATATTCGTCGCGATGGTTACTTGTCCTGGGCGTCCAGCTTCAGCGACGATATCAGCTTCTTTTTGGTGTAACTTCGCATTTAATACGTTATGCTTGATCTTACGTAATTGAAGCATACGGCTCAATAACTCCGAAATTTCAACCGATGTGGTACCGACCAATACTGGCCGTCCCTGCTCTGTCAATCGTTGGATTTCTTCAGCTACAGCATTGTATTTTTCACGGGCCGTACGATAGATCAAATCTTGACGATCATCACGTTGGATTCCACGATTTGTCGGAATTTCTACCACATCCAATTTGTAAATTTCCCAAAGCTCACCGGCCTCTGTCGACGCTGTACCCGTCATACCCGAAAGTTTGTGGTACATGCGGAAGTAATTTTGCAATGTAATCGTTGCGTAAGTTTGTGTCGCATCTTCTACTTTCACATTCTCCTTTGCTTCGATCGCCTGGTGCAAACCATCTGAGTAACGACGGCCATCCATGATACGACCTGTTTGCTCATCGACAATTTTCACTTTACCTTCATCAACGATATATTCAACATCATTTTCAAACAAGGTATATGCTTTTAACAACTGGTTGATCGAGTGGATACGCTCTGCTTTAATCGAATAATCGCGCAACATATCTTCTTTCTGAGCTGCCTTTTCTTCCAAAGTCAACGAAGACTTTTCAATTTCGGCAATCTCAGTACCAACATCCGGTAAAATAAAGAATGAAGGATCTTCGCCTGTTGCTGTAATCAACTCGATACCTTTTTCTGTCAATTCTACTTGGTTGTTCTTTTCATCAATCACAAAATAAAGTTCTGCATCTACTTTAGGCATATTTTTATTTTGCTCTTGCATATAGTAGTTTTCTACTTTTTGTAAGATCGAACGATTAGCGCCTTCGCTTAAGAACTTGATTAATGCTTTATTTTTAGGCAAACCTCTGTACGCTCTTAATAATGCCAAACCGCCGCCTTCAACGTCAGAATCACCTGCCGCCAGCGCTTTTTTAGCATCATTCAAGACGGTATTGATGTACGCTTTCTGTACATGCACCAAACGCTCGATACGTGGTTTTAATTGGTAGAATTCGTGTTCATCGCCACGAGGAATCGGACCTGAGATAATCAATGGTGTACGGGCATCATCAATCAATACGGAGTCAACCTCATCGACCATGGCAAAGTGTAATTTTCCTTGCACCAATGCGTCCGGAGTCTGAACCATATTATCACGTAGATAATCGAAACCAAACTCGTTATTCGTACCATATACGATATCCGATTGATAAGCTTTACGACGTTGCGGGGAATTCGGCTGATGTTTATCAATACAGTCAACAGATAGCCCATGGAACTCAAATAACGGAGCATTCCACTCCGAGTCACGACGAGCAAGGTAATCATTCACCGTTACAATGTGTACGCCTTGACCAGAAAGAGCATTTAGATAGGTCGGTAATGTTCCTACCAACGTTTTACCCTCACCGGTTGCCATCTCGGCAATTTTACCACTGTGCAATACAATACCACCGATTAATTGGACATCATAGTGTACCATGTTCCAAGTGACCTCAGTACCTGCAGCCATCCATTTGTTTTTCCAAATCGCCTTATCACCATTGATGATAACGTTTGATTTGTAAACAGCCAATTCTCTGTCAAAATCGTTGGCAGTAACTTCTAATTCTTCGTTTTCTGTCAAACGTCTTGAAGTTTCTTTTACCACGGCAAATGCCTCCGGCAAAATATCCTTCAATACCTCTTCCAACTTCTTGTCACGGTCTTTGGACAATTTGTCCACTTGCTCGTAAATAGAAGTTTTCTTTGCCATATCGTCCTCGTCTTGATCCGCTTCTTTTTTAAGCGTGTCAATTTCTTGGTCAATATCGGCTAGGTAATTTTTAATTCTTTCTTTGAAATCAACGGTCTTGGCACGTAACTCGTCATTGGTTAGATTTGAAAGCTTCTCATATTCAGCTTTGATTTGGTCTACCACAGGCTGAATTCCCTTGATATCTCTCTCGGATTTACTTCCAAATAATTTACTTAAAAACTTTAACATAATTTTTTTTCTATCTCAACTTAAGATTTTGTACAATAATGACTCCAAAGTAAAATTGCAGACAATTTGACACTAATCGGGCAAATTTAGTTATTAGATATGATATCTAACAGCTTACATCCATTTTTTTTACGTTATTTTTATTGAAAATGTCAGTTCCTTACAGCCTGCAAGAATCCTCTACCTATTTATCCCCTTTTACGCCATCTTGACGTGAAGTTTTTCTGAGCAATATGAGCTTTAAACCGACAGTCAATTTATGATAAAAACAACTTACGGTCTGAATGCGGAATGAATCCCAGTTCCTGTGCCTTTTCAAACATCTTCGTAATTGCATCACGTCCTTCAAGCCCCAATGCTACTGAATATTTATTGACATAAAGTTCAATATGCTTGTACATCACCTCTTCACTCATTTCCTGTGCATGTGCACGAATGAATTCAAGCCCAGATTTCGGATTGGCAAATGCAAATTCTACACTTTCTTTCAAAATCGTATTCAACGTCTCCTTCACTTCTTGTGGCAGACTACGTTTTACGACAATTCCTCCAAGAGGAATCGGAAATTTTGTCGTCTTCTCCCAATACTCACCCAGATCCACCACCTTATGCAGTCCTTTTTCGGCATAGGTGAACCTATTTTCATGAATAATCAACCCTAAGTCGATGGATCCATCCAGTAAAGCTCCTTCAATATCCGAAAAAACAAGTTCTACTTTATTTTTTAATTCGGGGAATGCCAGGCTTAACAAAAAATTAGCCGTGGTATATTTCCCTGGATACCCTACTTTCAATTGATCAAACCCATCTAAACTTTCGGCCCGATCTAATTTTTGCTGCAGCAATTTTGCTAATTTCGGATCCTTCGTAATCAGCATAGGCCCTACACCAAATCCTAAAGCACTCCCTGCATCGAGCAACTCATAATCTTCAACAGCGTAGGCAAAGGCATGATAGCTCAGCTTGGTAATGTCAAGATCGCCTTGAAAAGCTTTCAGGTTCAAGGTCTCCACATCTTGATATTCCACCTCAAAATCCAGTCCTTTGGTATCTATCTTATGATGAATCAATGCATCAAAAATAAATGTATCGTTTGGACATGGAGAAAATCCTAATGTTAATTTCATGTTGTACAAAATTTTTCCCGTCGGTCAGATGGGGTTTATGAATTTTAATCAAACTGTAATTCTATGCGTGATCAGGTATAGTATCATAGCCAAAAAAGTACTTGCAATAATTCCTTTTCCCAGGTGATCTTTCCCCGATCGATACGCAAAACGTAAAAGCACTAAATTAACCAATACAGCTATAGTGTAGATGGCCATAGGCTTCTCGGGTAAAAAATGAAGTTCAAGATCCGTAAAACGTACTAAAATATAAGCCAATACTGGAGATACAATACCGATACCCAATCCGATCCAGCTATTATTTTTCACGTTTATCGCCTCCCCTTGTATTTCCCAAATGATCAAAGCTCCATGAATTCAATTCTGGAATGGCGTGATGTGCCGTCATATCGAACTGTGTCGGAACGACAGATACATAACCATTGGCCAATGCAAAACTATCGGTATCTTCTCCTCTGTCCTGCAAGACAAATTTACCCGTTGTCCAATAATAATCACGATTGTGTGGATCAATACGTTCATCAAATTCTTCTACCCAATGTCCTCCTGCCTGTCGGCAAATTTTAATACCTTTAAAACCTGCTGTTTGGGGAAAATTAACATTCAGCAATGTATTTTTAGGGAGACCGTTAGCCAGCACCTGCTCGGCAATAGAAATCACGTAGGGTCTGCAATAGCTAAAATCCGCATCGTGAGAAAAATTATCAAGCGAAAACCCCACAGAAGGAATCCCTTCAATGGCCCCCTCTACCGCAGCAGACATCGTACCGGAATATAAAACATTGATTGAATTGTTGAGCCCATGATTGATCCCCGATACACATATATCAGGCTTTTGCCCTTTAAAAACTTTATTTACAGCAAGTTTTACACAATCTACTGGCGTTCCTGAACACTGGTACATTTCAACCCCTTCATATAAATTGATTTTATCCAAACGTAGTGGCCTACCAAGTGTAATGGCATGCCCCATTCCAGATTGTGCCGAATCAGGAGCAACGACAACTACATTTCCGATTTTCTGCATCTCTTCCAACAGCACCTTAATACCTGGCGCTGTAATACCGTCATCGTTAACAACTAAAATATTGGGTTTCATATGTAAATAATTTGCTTTTTAGATGGTCATAAGGGACCCCCAGTCCTCTCGGTCCGTGTTTATGCGTTTAGAATATGGGAATTTCTTCTTTACCATACACGAAGTTAGTAAATCTGAAACCGAGATGTAAATAATATTGACACAACAGTTAATTATTATCTGCAAAGGCCGCACATTAGGACGCCAAACAGTAAAAGCAACTGTGGAAAACAGCGGTTCAAACGAACACATGGAAGTCGGAAAAGAGCGATGAGATTTGGGCGCATCAAATGAGGATCAGATGGTGACCAAATTCGATGTTTTGACAGTGCTTGTTCAGTGCTCGTTCAGTGCTTGTTCAGTGATCATTCAGTGAACACTGAAGGAATACTGACTGATTACTGTTTAAAAATTGGTTAAAAACTGTTATTAAGTAGAATTTGGTCGAAGTATATTGCAGTCATAATAGCCATGTCGATTATCTTAAAGTTGCTACCGCTTTCGGAAAACCAACCGATCACTACGACATCGTTTGCGTAAGATTGTATCGCAATTGACAAATATTAGCCCTAAATTTAGCATTCAAACAAAAATAATAATTCAGTTATGAGCATTAATTTTGAATCCCGCTATGCAATAGGGCCAAAGGAATACAAAACTTTAGATACACAAGGATTAAGGGAGAATTTTCTAATTGAAACAGTTTTTGAAGCAGACAAAATTAATTTTGTCTATAACCACTACGATCGCTATATGGCCGGTGGAGCAATGCCTGTAAGCTCAAAAATCAAATTAGACACCATTCCCGCATTATTAAAAGAACCTTACTTCCTTTCTAGAAGAGAGTTGGGTATTATCAATGTCGGTGGGAACGGTCAAGTCGAAGTTGACGGCATTATTTATGATCTCAATACCAAAGAAGCCCTTTATATCGGTCAAGGTGCTCAGGAAGTTTATTTTTCAAGCCAGGATGCTGCAAAACCAGCAAAATTCTATTTAAACTCTACACCTGCACATTGCAGCTATCCAACTAAAAAGGTAACGAAAGAAGATGCGAATAAACTAGAATTGGGTTCATTGGAAACTGCCAACCACCGTACGATCAACCAGATGTTATTGAACAAAGTGGTACAAACCTGCCAATTACAGATGGGCATGACTGAGTTAAAACCCGGATCTGTATGGAATACAATGCCATCCCACACCCACGATCGTCGTATGGAAGTCTATTTCTACTTTGAATTACCTGAAGGTCAGGCTGTATCACATTTTATGGGACCTATCGATGAAACCCGCCATATTTGGATACACAACGATCAGGCTGTAATTTCACCGCCATGGTCAATTCACTCAGGAGCTGGAACGTCCAATTATACATTTATATGGGGAATGGCAGGTGAAAATTTAGATTATGATGATATGGACAAATGTGCCATCACAGAATTGAAGTAATATGAAAAAAGCACTCGTATTGAGTTTAGCGCTAGGGCTTTCAACGGTTGCTTTTGCGCAGAACAACAAAACCATTACTGTAAACAACTCTTCCGCTAGCGCAAGAACAGAGTTGATCAGTATCCCTTATACCACATTTGAAAAACACTTCGCATTAAAAAACAGTGTATTTACTATTGTGGACAAGGATAAAAAGGAACTGGCCTATCAGCTTGAAAAACTAGGAAAACCGACGGCACAAAATATTTTGATTCAAATAACCGTTGCTCCTAGAAGCTCAACAACCTTTGGGGTTAATGGAAATAAACCCGCAACTGTCACTCCAAAGACTTATGCGAGATACGTCCCTGAACGAAAAGATGACTTTGCATGGGAAAACGATATTGCAGCGTTTAGAGCCTATGGAAAAGCTTTAGAAGGCAGCTCTGAGGATGCACAAGGTTTTGATTTCTGGGCAAAACGTAGCAATGATCTTATTGTTGACGAATGGTATAAAACTGGGGACTATCATGCCGATCATGGCAAAGGATTAGATTATTATTCCGTCGGACAAACCTTAGGTGTCGGCGATGCAACGCCATTCATTGACGAACAGGTCGTTTACCATAAGCATTATCGTCAATACGAGGTCTTGGACAATGGTCCGCTACGATCCACATTCAAACTTATTTATGAACCGGAAAATGTAAAGGGTCAACAGCTACAAGTCGAAAAAACAGTTTCTTTAGACGCTGGGAGTCAATTGAACAAGATAAGCTATTCCATCAAAAACACAACCGCTGCCGCTACGCCAATTGTTGTGGGGATCGCTAAAAGAAAAGAGGAAAAACCTCAAATTCTAAATGATGTAAAGAATGGCATTTTAGCCTATTGGGAGCCTGCAGAAGGAGATAAAATTACAGGAACAGCCGTTATTTTACCAAAAGTAAAGTATGTGTTCAAAGATAGCCCAAAACAATTTTTACTGGCAACCACCGTCAAAAATGATAAACCCTTAGTTTATTTTGCGGGTGCTGCGTTCAATAAAGCTGGCAAAATAGGGAATTTTGAGCAATGGCAGTCTTATGTAAAAACATTCAAAAACAATTTAGATCAACCATTAACAATAAAATATTCAAAATAATGTCCATACTGCAATCTTTTGACTTAAGTGGGAAAGTAGCCTTGGTAACAGGCTGCAAAAGGGGAATTGGCAAGGCAATTGCCGAAGCATTGGCTGAAGCTGGGGCAGATATTATAGGCGTTTCGGCGTCATTGGAAATTGAAGGCTCCGCAGTAGAAAAATCCGTAAAAGCATTAGGCAGAAATTTCTATGCCTACCAGTGTGATTTCGCCAAACGGACAGCGCTTTACGCGTTTATTGAAAAGGTAAAATCAGCGCATCCTGCGATTGATATCCTTTTTAATAATGCCGGAAATATACTTCGAAAACCTGCCGCTGAGCATCCTGATGAATACTGGGATGAAATCATCGAAATCAATCAAAATGCACAGTTTATATTGACGCGCGAGATTGGAAAGGACATGATTTCACGTGGAACTGGAAAAATCGTATTTACAGCCTCTTTATTAACTTTCCAAGGTGGCATCAATGTTCCAGGATATGCCGCTTCAAAAGGTGCCGTAGGATCCATGGTAAAGGCTTTTGCAAATGAGTGGGCTTCCAAAGGTGTCAACGTAAACGGGTTTGCTCCGGGGTATATCGCCACGGATAATACCGAGGCTCTGAGAGACGATCCCGAACGCTCAAAGTCCATTTTGGACCGTATACCTGCAGGACGTTGGGGAACTCCAGAAGATTTTAAGGGGCCAGCTGTATTCCTCGCTTCAAAAGCTTCCGATTATGTTCATGGAACCATCCTAACAGTCGATGGTGGCTGGATGGGAAGATAAAAGTCAATCTTTACGATGAGTTTGTTTTAAAAGTCTTTATTCTCAGGAGTAAAGGCTTTTTTTACAATTCTAAATCCCAGATTACTAAAAGATGCATTGGGACTAACTGAACCTATATATACGGTATTAAAAGCGGCACAGCTATTTTTACTACACCACCAGGACCCTCCACGGGCATGTGCAATAGAGCGGTCGCCATCTCTTTCGAGCTTTCCGGTGCAAAATTCAAATACATTACCAAAGATATCATAAAGTCCCCATGGATTGGGTTTGAATTTTCCGACCGGAGAAGTATAGAGATAACCATCGGAATAATCAGCTTTCAAATGATCTCTACCATGCCATACATTTGCATAATCGCCCATATTCTCTTTACTGAAACCTTCAAAATAATAGTCTTCGCTTCCGGCTCTAGCTGCCACCTCCCACTCATCAAAAGATGGCAATCTACAATTTGCCCATGTACAATAGGCCAGCACATCTTTATAAGAGATACAGGTAACTGGGTGATCCATCTTGGCCGCAATTCCGCCACGAATTACACCATTCGGAAAGCGCCAATAGGCCGTACTATCCTGCAACCAGCGAAACTCCGCCAGGCCAGGCTCAAAGACCATGGCATTATGGTAGCGTTCTGCTAATGTCTTGTAACCCGTTGCCTGAACGAATTTTTCAAATTCGGCATTCGTCAGCTCAAATTTCGAGATCCAGAACGATTCGATATGCACTGTTCTTTTGGGATTATCTAAGCTTGCTGTATCGCCCAAATGATAGTCTCCAGCTGGAATTTGGATATAGTTTCCAGCTTGGGCTTCACATTGGAGATGTAAAACAATCAATCCTATCAAATAGAATAATTTCCTCATTCTCCTTGCCGTTTGTTATAATACAAATTTGACGTTTCGAATACTAAAAATCCAACTGCACTACTTGCTTTTTTTCTCATCGTAATATTTAAGCGCCCGACTAAAGATCAGCGCCTCATTTTCTTTGTTGTAATTTAGATACGAATAATAATTACTGTCCTCTCCATACAACTTTTTAAATGAACTGGATTTTATAAATTCACTGTATTCACCACGTTTCATCAGTAATAACAGCAACGTCAATGCATCTTTATCCTTTGGTGTTTTCTTGGCATAATCAACAATAAAAGGGATCATCTGCCAGCCATTAATCTCCACTATGGCATGCTTATAATTTACCCCCATCCGTTTGCTCCGGACAACAGATTCCTGAATAAGCTTCATCACCGAATCCCTATTTTCCTGCAAAAAATCAGTCTGTCTTTGCGACCAAGAGGATTCATTAAAGCCGTCCAATAATGTAGCAAATATTTTTTTGTCGATCTGTGTCTGGTACTCGGGTATAGCACAATTTTGCGCATATAGCTCGGCATGAATCATGGTATAGGTGAACTTTTCACGCAGCGTTAGCTTTTTAAAATCAACGGCTGAAATCGCATTTATTCCCGCATCTGTTGTTTCCTTATCTTCTTCGGGGATTATTGTTGAAATTAATGCTTTTACTTTGTCCAAACCGTAAGGCGGTATGGTCATTTTGCTCCGCAGCTCAATAGCAGCAGGATCTATAAAAAGACTATTGTCATCCGCACTATCCGTCTGTGCCAAACCGGTCCCCCAATACACGAAACACATAAACAATAAAACGATTTTTCTCATAGCATACGAATTAATATATTTTTCTCTATCATAAACCTCCCCAAAAAGCCCAGAATTAAACTTGAGACTCATACCGCTAACTAAACAAGCCTGATAGGTAAAAAAACAGGTTCTCACGAATGATTGCTTTTATTTCCAGGCTATTTTAATTATTCATTAAAGATCGTCTTATCTGAGCTTAAAAGTGAAATATTATTCCTGCAAAAATTATTCCTTAATATTTTCTTGAGATAGCTACAAACAAAAATCCCCGGATTTAATAAAACCCGGGGATATCATGCTTCATTTACTTCCATTTATATCAAGAATATAAACCTTTCTTATCAATAAATTCAATCACCTTTTTAGGTGTAAAGAATTGAATATTCTTGTTTTCCTTGATTGCATTTCGCAAAAAGGTAGAGGATAATTCCATTAGTGGGGTGTCGGTCATCGTGATAGCGGGATGATCTTTAAATTTTTCATTATCGAACCCTGGTCTAGGATAAACATAAATCTGGTAATCACGCAAGATAATATCCGCATTCTTCCACTTTTCCAGCGATTCCAAATTGTCTTGTCCCATAAGTAGCACAAATTCCCGGTTTGGATATTTCTCGCTAAGATGCGTTAAGGTATCGATGGTATACGATGGTATTGGCAAATGGAATTCAATGTCACTTACTTTCAAATGATCACAGTCTTCCAAAGCCAGATTTAGCATTTCCAAACGGTCATAAGGGTCTGCTAAGGTGGACTTCTTTTTAAATGGATTCTGTGGAGAGACCACAAACCAAACTTCGTCAAGTCCAGTAAAATTGGCCATATAGTTAGCTATAATCAAATGCCCTATATGCACCGGATTAAAAGAACCAAAAAACAAACCAATCTTTCGCATGAACTTATTTATTGATAAATCCCATGACAATTTCTTCCGCATCGGCACATGCTGTAGCTAAATCAAAATTGTTCAATATGACATCAAATTTATTGGCATAGGTAAGTTCCAATTCTGCTTTCGCAAAACGCTCTTTCAGCTTTTCTTCCGAATCCGTTCCACGTCCTGTCAAACGCTCCTTAAGCACCTCCAATGATGGCGGTTGTACGAAAATAGAAATTGCCTGTTCTGGGAATTTTGATTTCAAACGTAATCCACCGACAACGTCGATATCAAAAATAACATGTTTACCTTCTTTCCAAATACGCTCAATTTCTGAACGCAAAGTACCATAGAAAGTCCCTGAATATACTTCCTCAAATTCGATAAACTCCTGTTTTGCTACCTTATGCAAAAATTCTTCTTTCGACATAAAATAGTAGTCCTTTCCATTTACCTCCTGCCCTCTTGGATCACGTGTACTTGCTGAAATGGAAAATTCAATCTTATCACCGTGTTTACTTAAAAGATCTCTTACTATTGTCGTTTTTCCAGCTCCCGATGGTGCCGAGAATATAATTAATTTACCGCTCATTCTTATAATACGTTGAGCAATTGCTCTTTTATTTTTTCCAATTCTTCTTTCATTCTGACCACGATCTGTTGAATGCCGGCATGGTTAGCTTTGGAACCTAAGGTATTGATCTCCCGCCCCATTTCTTGTGAAATAAATCCCAATTTTTTCCCGTTTGAATCCGCAGAATCAAATGCCTTTAAAAAGTAATTGCAATGGGCGCGCAATCGGACTTTTTCTTCGGTCACATCCAATTTGTCAATGTAGTAAACCAACTCCTGTTCAAATCGGTTCTGATCCACATTATCTTTACCCACCGTATCATTTAAAAATTGTTCAATACGCTGTCTGATCAAAGGAATACGTTCTACTTCTAAGGCCTCTACTTCTCCAAGGTAAGTTAAAATAAGCTCCGCGCGCTTCTTTAAATCTCCAGCAAGCACATTACCCTCGTCTTCACGAAATGTAGTAAAACGTTTGACCGCATCATAGAAAGCATCCATCAATACTTTGGATTCTTCGTCATCAACGGAATCATCATTATTGGTAATTACCTCAGGCATATTTAACGCCAGTTCAAACAGATTGACATTGGTATCGTTAAGTTCCAAAGCGATCTGCTGCAATTGACTGTAATATTTTTTGAGTAAATCAGCATTAATAGAAGATGCCTTCGCCGTTTGATCCGTGTATTCAACAGTTACATTCATGTTCACTTTACCACGCTCAATAAGTTTACTGCTCTCAGTGCGCAGGGTCAATTCTTTGTCCGAAACAACTTTGGGCAAGCGAAGATTTAATTCAAGGAATTTTGAATTTAAGGACTTTATTTCGACACTATATTTAACTTTACCGTTATCAGCGGAAGCCGTGCCATATCCTGTCATGGATTTTATCATATGCAAAGGTATGACTTTTCAGTAAAAATTGAATACCCTGCGTCGATTAATTGCTGATACTCCCCAAATTACCTTTCATTTATCTACCAGTCGTGCTTGGCTATGATAACAACTAAATAACTTTCATAAGGTTTGGCACCTTTACACTCGACGTAACCAATTCCGACATCGTATAGCGAAGCATTCCACTGATCCATGCCCAGTAAATGTGTGCGATGATGATAACCCGGAGCTTCCTTTCCAATAATTAGAGCCTTAATGCCAGCGGTAGCACTAGATCGGTTGGCCGCAATAGACTCAAAATTGTTTGCATTTCGTTTGGACAGCCATGTTGGGTTAAGTTGATATCCGGCTTCGTCAATGAAATAATTTGGTCCATACCCCTCAGGTGAAACATGGTCAAAATAGGAGCGCTTGGCCATATCTTTTGCCCGATAAACTGCAACCTCCGCCAACTCCTTATTCCAATTGAGTTTGGTCCGTTTAATCTTCTGCAAGTTGAAGAGCTTCAGCTCTTTCTTATACCGTTCTGGATTCGTACGGATTTTGTTCAGTAATTCATAGGCCTCGGTCGCCTGATGATGATCGACAACGATACGTTGGGCAAAAATAGACTGTGTAAAAAGCAGGGTAAATGCTAAAACCAAATAGTTCATACGTAAATAATATCTTCTTGAGTGAGCTGACGAGATATCCAAACTATCGTCTCCCCTTCGCTTTTATAGAGTCTAACCTCTTGTTTATAGGCAATGTTTGTACTTTTTGATAGGGATATTTCGTACCAATCCTTTAACCTTAAAAGACTGCATTTAGTATGTAACGTTTAATCTTTTTTTGTTTTTGTCTGCGAAAAAAACTGTATAAGCATGGGTATTAAGCTAATAAAGATAACCGCCAAAATAACAAGGGAAAAATTATGCTTAAAAAATGGTATTTGTCCAAAATAATAGCCAGCCAAAATAAATAATGAAACCCATAATATGCCCCCAAGTATATTATATTTCCCGAAGGTTGTATAGGGCATACGGCCAATGCCTGCCACAAATGGTGCAAAAGTCCTTATAATCGGTACGAATCGGGCATATACAATAGTCCTTGTTCCATGCTTAGCATAGAAATCTTGCGTTTTTTGCAGATAAGCCGGTTTAAATAACCTTGATCCAGGCTTAAAAACCCGAACTCCAAAATATTTGCCAATTTCATAATTCACAAAATCACCGAAGATAGCGGCAAAAATAAGAATGACTATAAATAATGGTAAGGAAAGCTGACAATCCGGACGGGCAATGATTGCTCCCAAGGCAAATAAAACGGAGTCACCAGGGAGGAATGGGGTAACAACAAATCCTGTCTCCGCAAAAATGATTAAAAACAAAATCAGATAAGTCCAATTTTCATAACTATTGATCAGTTGCAATAGATGCTGATCGATATGCAGGATAAAATCAATAAGCTGTGAAATGAATTCCATTTTTTTGATCTATAAAAAAAGGGAATCTTATTGGATTCCCTTTTTAGTTTTTATCTTTTCTTTTACAAGCTCGAAGATTATTGGCAATATGGATATAAAAATAATAATCAATACGACCTTCGAGAAGTTATCTCTTATAATAGGGATATTTCCTAAAAAGTATCCTGCTAGGGTTATACCTCCCACCCACAAGACGGCACCTACGACATTATAGGTAATGAAAGTACCATAATTCATCCTTCCAATACCACCAACAAAAGGCGCCAAGGTCCGTACGATTGGTACAAAGCGAGCGATAACAATTGTTTTACTGCCATATTTCTCATAAAAAGAATGTGTTTTGGCAATTTGCTCGTCTTTGACAACCTGTTTACCAAAGAGCTTAAATCTTGTAAGGCGCATACCAAAATGTTTACCGATAGCATAATTTAAGGAATCTCCAGAAACTGCGGCGATCAATAAAATGAGAATCATCAACCATACGTTAAGATCATTCGGTTGTGCGGCAAGCATACCTGCAGCAAACAACAACGAATCTCCTGGTAAAAAAGGCATTACAACCACTCCAGTTTCTACAAAAATGATGAGAAACAGAATAAGGTATGTCCAAGTCTGATAATCATTGACTATTTCAACCAAATGTTTATCGATATGGAGAATAAAGTCAATAAGATGCGTAACTATTTCCAAAGCGAAAAGACGATTAAGCGTTGTTTAACATAACCGGCATCACCAACATCAAAATATCTTCATGATCTTCAGATACAGCCGGAATCAATAAACCAGCACGATTTGGTGTACTCATCTCCAAAACAACTTCTTCACTTTCCAAGTTATTTAACATCTCGACCAAGAATTTAGCGTTGAAACCAATTTCCATATCATCGCCTTCAAATTGACAGGATAAACGTTCATGCGCTTCATTCGAGAAATCAAGATCTTCTGCAGAGATATGCAATTCACTACCCGAGATCTTTAGGCGAACCTGATGTGTGGTTTTATTAGCGAAAATCACCACCCGTCTCAATGTATTTAAAAACAATAGTCTATCGACAGTCAACTTATTTGGATTGACTTGAGGAATTACAGCAGCATAATCTGGGTAACGCTCATCAATCAACCGACAGATCAAATTGATATTACCAAAGCTAAAGAATGCATTGGTTTGATTATATTCAATAGATACTGTAATATCATCGGATGGCAATGAAGATTTAAGTAAAGAAAGTGCTTTTTTCGGTAAAATAAGGGATGCGGGTTTCTCCGCTCCGATATCCGTTCTTGAATAACGCACTAACTTGTGCGCATCAGTAGAGACAAAAGTCACATTCTTTTCAGCTAATTGGACCAAAACACCAGACATAGCAGGCCTCAACTCATCATTACTGACGGCAAAGATCGTCTTACTGATTGCTTCAGACAGAATAGGCGCTGGCATCTGAATGACTGAACCATTATCTATTGAAGGAATTTTAGGAAAATCGTCAGCATTCTCTCCACTCAATTTATATTTCCCATCACCGGCACTGATCTCAATAGCCAAGGTATTCATGTCTACTGAAAATGCTACTGGTTGATCTGGCAAAGTTTTTAATGTCTCGATCAAAATCTTCGACGGCATGGCTACTCTTCCCTCTTCCTTTGCTTCGATCTGTAAAGAAGTAACCATACTTGTTTGCAGATCCGTAGCAGAAATAGTCAAGTTATTGTCTTTTATTTCAAAAAGAAAGTTTTCCAAGATTGGCAAAACAGTACTTGTACTGGATGCACCATTGATAGCTTGTAACTGCTTTAATAAAATTGATGTTGATACAATGAATCTCATTTCCTGAATACTAATTATTATGTGCAATAATACACAAATTAATCAATATTTTTCAGTTTTATGGGCGCCTTTCTTTCCACATCAGGCGATTTCAATCGTTCAAATAAGCAATTGTATTTCAATTAATAAGCACAGCGCCAAAAGTATAGAAAGCAAATTGGGCCCAATAAATCACAATATTTATTACATTTGTATAATAGCAGTATTGTATGCAGTTTAAAGAGATCATTGGGCACAAAGACATCAAGGAACATTTAGTTCGCACAGTTCAAGAAAACCGTGTGAGTCACGCGCAATTATTTCTTGGTCCTGAGGGTTCAGGCAGCCTTGCTCTTGCTTATGCTTATGCGCAGTTTTTGAATTGCGAAAACCGGCAATTGACAGACAGTTGTGGCGAATGTCCATCGTGTCGAAAATATAGCAAACTGATCCACCCTGATCTTCACATGTCGTATCCTTTTATAGCCAAGCATAAGGAAGATACAGCAACAGATTATGCGGACAGCTGGCGAAAATCTTTTCTATCCAATCCCTACATGGGACTGGAATATTGGCGCAATCAGTTGGATGCGGACAATAAACAGGTGAATATCAATATTGCAGAGGCGCATGGTATCATCAAAAAATTAAGCCTAAAGTCCTTTGAAGCGGAATATAAAGTTTTAATTATGTGGTTGCCCGAATACTTGGACACACAAGGCAATGCGCTGTTAAAGTTAATCGAAGAACCACCCGAAAAAACGCTCTTTATTCTAGTTGCAGAAAATCAGGACAAAATATTAAATACGATCATATCACGTACGCAATTGGTCAAAATAAAGAAGTTGGATCACATGGAGGTCGCACAACATCTCAAGAGCGTATATCATCTTTCGGATCAGGAATCAGCTGAAATTGCGTTTATAGCGGATGGAAACCTGCAAGAAGCCATGAATCAAATTCAATCGCAAACAAATAATCATTTTGGCATTTTAGTCAATTGGTTGCGTTTCATTGTTTCAGATGCTGGAACCAATATGATCTCGTTAGTGGAAGAAGAACTCTCAAAAATGGGGCGAGAAAACCAAAAAAGCTTTCTTTTTTATGCAATTAATATGATGCGTCAAATTATATTAATCAAAGAAGGGCTTTCCAGTTTAGTGTTCTTACCGGCCAAAGAATTGGATTTTGTTCAGAAATTTGCAGTACACTATACCGTTGAACAAATTGAAGCAACAATAAATCTATTTGAGGAAACACATTATTTTGTAGAAAGAAATGCAAATCCCAAAATATTATTTTTAGATTTATCTTTGCAGTTAACATTAATATACAAGTACAAAACGTTTCCGAAAGGAACTCAATATATATAAATAGAAAACTATGGGATGTGGCAGTTGCTCATCCGGCGGAGGTTGCGGTACTACCACGACAAATGGTACACCAGCAGGATGTCAGAACAATGGCTCTTGCATGACTAGCGGATGTAATAAATTAGATGTATATGACTGGCTTTCCGATATGGATATGCCTTCAAACTATAAACCATTTAATATCGTCGAAGTACGATTCAAGGGATCACGAAAAGATTTCTTTATTAATGTAGACAATACCTACCTAGAAATGGGGGAAATGGTGGTCGTAGAACCTTCTACCGGTGGCTATGATGTCGGACATGTCTCCTTAACAGGTGAATTGGTCAGACTACAATTAAAAAAGAACAATGTTACCCCAGAAATGGTAACTAAAAAAATCTATCGGAAGCCCAATGAAATGGATGTAGAGAAGTATAACGCAGCAAAAGATCTCGAATGGGAAACGATGCACAAAGCCCGTAAACTGGCTTTGGACCTGGGTTTGTCCATGAAGATTTCTGATGTTGACTACCAGGGTGATAAAACCAAGGCTACCTTCTACTACACAGCTGAGGGCCGCGTGGATTTCCGTGAGCTTATCAAAAAAATGGCCGAATCTTTCAGGATACGCATAGAAATGCGCCAGATAGGTATGCGACAAGAAGCTAGCCGCCTCGGTGGCATCGGCTCCTGTGGTCGCGAACTTTGCTGTTCAACCTGGTTAACGGATTTCAAAACGGTTTCTACATCGGCAGCACGTTATCAAAATCTTTCGTTGAATACGTTAAAATTAGCGGGCCAATGCGGAAAATTAAAATGCTGTCTCAATTATGAATTGGATAGCTACATGGATGCTTTAAAAGACATCCCAAATAATATCGACCGCATCGAAACACAAAAAGGAGTTGCTTATCTTCAAAAGACCGATATCTTCAAGAAAATGATGTGGTTCTCTTTTCCTGGAGCTGAAAATTGGATTGCCATCCCCGTTCAACAAGTCAAAGAGCTTGTCGAAATGAATAAGCAGGGAATCAAACCGGAAGCTATTTCGAGTGCAGTAGATAACGATGAAGTCAGAGAAGAGAAAAATATCAACTACGATTATGAAAATGTGGTCGGCCAAGATAGCTTAACGCGACTTGATGATCGGAATAAAAGAAAGAAAAAAAGAAAATCAAAAAGCAACACAGTCAAACCGGAAAATAAGGCTGGACAAAAGACTGAAAAGTCGGACCCAAATCCACCCAAACAAGGGGGAAAACCTCAGGTAGCGAACGATTCTACAGCACCTACGGTGAATAAAGACAATAAAGAAGGTGGGAATAGACCAAAGAAACGTTTTAACCGCCATCGGAATAAAAACAAAGGTAATAACAACAATGCTGCTCCAAAAGCAGAATAAAAAAAAATATGCCTAATTTTAACCCATTAGGCATATTCTTTTTATAAATAAACATGAGACTCAAACGCACACCATTTCTTATTGGTATATTATGTATTTGCATAGGGGGTTCTTGTGAACAGACTTCCATTATAAATGATAACAAACCCATTGATAATAAAGCTTGGTTGAATACATCACCGCCTAGCTTTCAATTTCATATTAGTGATAAAACCAAACGATATGATGTATTAATGGATGTCCGTCATACACCGGAATATGCCTTTTCGAACCTTTTTATCCTGATCTACCAACGTGGTCCAGATAAGAAGCAATCTATTTTCCGCAAAGAAATAAAAATGGCTCGATCCGATGGAAAATGGCTCGGAAAATCCTCAGGGAGCTTATATAATAACCAATCCATAATCCATAAAGATTACCTATTTCCGGATACAGGTATGTATACTATTTCCATCATGCAGAATATGAAAGAAAATCCGTTGAAAGAAATCACCGACGTCGGACTAACGGTTATTCCAAAATGATTGCTTTTTTACGTTATCTATTATTCCCCTTTTCGATCCTATACGGCTTAATCGTATGGCTAAGAAATAGACTATACGATTTCAAGCTGCTCAGCTCAAAGTCATTTGAAATTCCCACGATTGTAATCGGTAACCTTTCTGTCGGAGGTACAGGAAAAAGCCCAATGACTGAATTTGTTGTTTCGAGCCTCAAAGATCAGTATAAAACAGCAATACTTAGTCGAGGCTATGGGCGGGTGACTAGCGGATTTCATTTGGTAAAGACCGATTCGCTAGCAAACAATGTTGGCGATGAACCCTTACAATTCAAAAATAAATTTCCATCGGTTACCGTTGCGGTTTGTGAAGACCGCTGTACGGGAATAGAAAAACTTCAATCAGATCATCAACTGATTATTCTGGATGATGCCTATCAGCATCGAAAATTATCGCCGCTTTTTAATATTCTATTGTTTGATTTTTTATCATTTGGTAGTCCCATGTTTGTTTTTCCTACAGGAAACTTTAGGGACTTACTGATTGAAGCCAAACGGGCGCAGATTATAACAATTACCAAATGTCCAATAGATCTCTCGAACCCTGATAAAAAGCGTATAGAACATAAAATCAGACGCTATAATAAGAACGCATTAATTACTTTTAGCCATATAAATTACTTTCAAGCCATTGACAGCGTCGGAAATACGATCGATTTCAACGACAGCGATGTTATTTTGGTTACAGGCATTGCCAAACCGCAACCGCTCGTGGATTATATCAAAAAGAAGGCAAATTTGGTCAAACACCTATCTTTTGGGGATCATCATACTTTTAGTGAATCAGATATTGAACAAATTACAAAATCCTACCGAAGCCTAGCTAGTAGTAACAAAATGCTGTTGACTACCGAAAAAGACTTTCAGCGGTTAAAACCATTTCAACAACAATTGGCGGCTATTGATTTGGCCTATCTTCCAATAGGCCTACAATTTCATGATCCTATCCATAAAGAACTATTCCTTAAAACAATCCATAATGCAGTAGCTCAAAGTGTTAATCAACCTTAAATTTTGTTAAGATAAATTGCTATACTAGACTTTTTCCTCAAATTTATATTCAATAGGTAAACGAAACTACTTAAAAGTCTTTTCTGTCCATAGGGATGGACAATAAACAAATAGAGTGCACAATTACAATGATTGGCATTCATGATATAAACTATACAAAGATGAAAAAGAAAATTTTAATGGCAGTAGCCTGTTTATTATTAAGCGCTACAGGAGTTTTTGCGCAACAACGTCAACAACGCAGTCCTGAGGAACAAGCTAAAATGCGTGTAGAGCATCTTGACAAATTACTTAGCCTCAATCAAACACAAAAGGATTCGATCTATAACATTACATTGACCCAAGCGCAACAACGGGCTGCTCTTCGAAACGATGGCGGAGATCGCAAGGCAAATATGGAAAAATTCAAACAGCTTCAGGAAATACAAACAGCTAAGATCAAATCTTGGCTTAGTCCCGAACAAGGTAAGTTATTTGACGAACAACAAGAAAAAATGAAGGAAAGAATGTCTAAACGTTCCGATAATTAATGATTAAAATTCTTTTAAAGAAAGGCTCTTGTTTTATGTACAGGGGCCTTTTTTATTGCTTGTATCTATTTTGTGTATACCATTATTTACCCATACAAGTCTTAGTCAATGCAGTATATTTTAATCATCACGAGGTGATCGCGCCGAACAAGATATCCGGCATCGGATAAATCATCGTTACCTTGTTTTGTTTATCCTAAAACAAAACCAACGTATTGTTTTACAATCCATTAACACATTATCCTGTGTTAAAAATTTGTTAAAGTAACAACTTTAATACAATATAAATACCAATTCAAAGTTTTATAGTAAAACAGTTTAATTGTAACTTTTTAAATACAATAGATATGAAAAAGCTAATTTTAACAGGAATCGGATTCTTTTTGGCCCTCAGCCTAACATTTGCCCAACAGGGTACTCCGGAGGAAACTGCGGCAAAAGCAACAACTGAACTTGTTCAGAAACTGAATCTGAATGATGAGCAAAAGACTGCAGTATCAACTATATTATTGGATCAGGCAAAAACCGAGCAAACGATAACAAAAGACAGTAGCTCCTCTGCTGAAGTAAAAAATGAAGCACTAAATAAGCTTCAAAGCGAGGTAGACACCAAAGTCAGCCAGCTGCTAACCGAGGATCAAAAAGCACTTTACCAAAAAATAATTGCTGAGAGACCGGCGAAATCAGCCCCTGGGACAAAACAACCAGTAACAACTGACCCCACGCGTTAATAGTGAAAAAAATAGAGAATAAACATTGAATAATTTCATCTAAAATTAAACATCATGAAAAAGCTATTTTTAACAGGTATAGGTTTCTTTCTAGCAATGAGCCTAACATTTGCACAACAAACAACCCCAGAAGAGAATGCAACCAAAGTGGTGACCGAATTAGTGACAAAGCTAACATTAAACGAAGAGCAAAAAACAGCTGTGTCAACCATCGTATTAAACCAAGAAAAGGCTATTGCAGCCGTTATCCAGGACGCGACAGCTACAGCTGATGCCAAAAAGGAAAGCATAACCAAAATTCAAGGTGAATCCGATACTAAGATAGCACAACTGCTCACCGATGAACAAAAGACAGCTTATCAGAAATATGTCACAGAGAGACCCCCAGTAAGTATTCCTGCGACTCAAGAAAAAACTGAACAAAACGAATCCGGCAACGGACAGAGCAATCAATAACAACAATCGTTCTATTAAGAATGAAAAACCTCTGGACTAGATTATGTCCAGAGGTTTTTTAATACCTTACAAGAGCTTAAATGCATTAAAAAAGGGCTATCCAATCATCTTGGATAGCCCCTTTTGTTTACTGCTTACGGTAATTGACATTAAGATTTCAATTTTTTCATAATGTCACTTACATAAGTCTTAAATTTCTTGTCAGTTTCAATTAAATCCTCTACGGTTTGACATGCATAAATGACTGTCGAGTGGTCTCTTCCTCCGAAGAAAGCTCCGATCGATTTTAGTGAAGATTTGGTATGAGCTTTTGCTAAATACATCGAAATTTGCCTGGCCTGCACGATTTCACGCTTCCTAACTTTCGACTTTACCATATCTACAGGAACTTCAAAATATTCACAAACCAATTTCTGAATAAAGTCCATTGAAATTTCCTTATGGGTATTCTTCACAAAGTTCTTCAACATCGATTTTGCTAAACCCAAATCGATCTCTTTCTTGTTCAATGTAGATTGAGCCAATAATGAAACCATAGCTCCTTCCAATTCACGAACACTGTTATCGATTTGTGTTGCGACATATTCCACTACATTTTCAGGTAAATCAATACCGTCAGAATACATCTTCTTCTTCAAAATTGCCATTCTCGTCTCAAGATCAGGAATCTGAATATCTGCAGATAATCCCCATTTAAAACGACTAAGCAAACGTTCCTCCAAACCAGCTAAATCCTTAGGCGCCTTGTCTGAAGTTAAAATAATCTGCTTTCCAGATTGATGCAAATGATTAAAAATATGGAAGAAAATATCCTGTGTTTTTTCTTTACCAGCAAAATTATGCACATCATCCATAATGATGACATCCATTGCTTGATAAAAGTTAACGAAGTCATTGATTGTGTTATTTTTCAATGAATCCACAAACTGTTGACAGAATTTTTCACAAGACACATAAATGACCAGTTTATCGGGAAGATTTCTCTTGATTTCATTTCCGATTGCTTGGGCAAGGTGTGTCTTTCCTAAACCAACATCACCATAAATCATCAAAGGGTTGAATGAAGTACCACCCGGTTTATTCGCCACAGCATATCCTGCAGAACGAGCAAGACGGTTACACTCACCTTCGATAAAATTTTCGAATGTATAGTTTTGATTCAATTGCGGATCAACCTGCAATTTTTTCAATCCAGGAATAACAAACGGATTTTTGATATCCCTATTTAAAGATACCGGCACAGGGATAGATTGCCTTTTCCCTTCTGCTCCATTGCCATTCGATGGAAGATTAGTCGTATAAGGATGAGAAGCTGAAGACTTCTCCACTACAATATTGTATTCCAATCTACCTTGTTCTCCTAGGAATTTCTTTACGGTCTTGCGAAGAATTCCTACATAGTGTTCTTCCAACCACTCATAAAAAAATAAGCTAGGCACTTGAATAGTCAAAACGTCACCCTCCAAACGGACTGCTTTCACAGGTTCAAACCAGGTCTTGAAACTTTGTGCTGGTATATTATCTTTGATAATCGAAAGACAATTATTCCAGACACTTGAATACGTTTTTTCCATTCTAAAATTGTTAATAAGTTGATTTACAATACGCGACAAAAAATATGTTGATAACTTTCTCTGAGAACGAAGATGACAAAAAAAAATCAGCTAAAAAACTAAAATATAAAATAATTGATAATACATTATATATCAGTATTTTACCGTGTAAAATTGTGGAAAACTAGCGCTAAAATTGATCTCTAAAAATAATTATTAACATTCCAAATTTATTTCAAAAAAAAGAACAAAAAAAGTAGCAAACTTACTACCTATCAGTCCTTAAGGTCTAAATCTAAATTAACCAAAATAATAGCTAATTACAATCTTTAGTTCATATATTTTTAATATTAAATTTATAAGAATTTAAAGCCAACTTAACATCATTGTCAGAGGACTATTAAAGTTATTTACGCACAACCTTAAAACAAAAATCAATGCGGATTATAGGACAGAAAAAAACAAATTGTAACAGATGAGATGAGTTCTAAATTCAAACATCCCTACCCTTGAAAAATGAAAAAGGAGATCAAAATTGATCTCCTTTTTCATTTTTCAAATGTATAGCTCTTATCCGACCATTGAGCTGGTCAATTTTCCATTGCAAAGTTTTTTGGCTTCTGATACGATAGCATCAGCATCGTAGTGTGCATGCTTCCACTGTGCATTTTGTTCAGCATGCTCAATGATCTTATCCGGAATACCCAAACGAACAACCTGGCTATGATATCCGTGATCGGCCATAAACTCCAATACAGCCGAACCTATGCCCCCCTGTAAACTTCCATCTTCAACCGTGATAATTTTATCAAATTTCTGAAAGACCTGATGAAGCAAAGCTTCATCCAATGGTTTAGCAAATCGAAGATCATAATGCGCTGGATGTATTCCCAGTTCATTTAACTGCTGTACCGCTTTAACAGCTTCATTTCCTATCGCTCCAAAACTTAAGATAGCAAGCTCCTCACCTGCTGATATAAGACGCCCCTTTCCTATTTCTATTTCTGTAAATGGGCGACGCCAGTCTGGCATAACACCATTTCCTCTAGGATATCTAATAACAAACGGACCTTTATTGGGTAACTGCGCTGTATACATTAAATTTCGTAACTCTTCCTCATTCATCGGCGCAGAAACCGTCATATTTGGAACACAGCGCATAAAAGCGATATCATAAGCGCCATGATGTGTCGCACCATCCGCACCGACCACTCCCGCACGATCCAAACAGAAAACAACATTCAGATTTTGTAATGCAACATCATGGATGACTTGATCATAAGCGCGTTGCATAAACGACGAATAGATATTACAGAATGGTAATAATCCCTGTGTTGCGAGTCCCGCACTGAATGTAACTGCATGCTGCTCAGCAATACCAACGTCAAATGCACGGTCAGGCATAGCTTTCATCATAATGTTCAAGGAAGAACCAGAAGGCATTGCAGGCGTGATCCCCACAATCTTATCATTTTCTTCCGCAAGCTCAACTAAAGTATGTCCAAAAACATCTTGAAATTTAGGTGCTACCGGTTTATCATTCAAAGACTTCTTGATCTCACCCGTAATTTTATCGAATAGACCTGGAGCATGCCATTTCGTCTGATCTTTTTCAGCTAGCGCAAAACCTTTTCCTTTGATGGTGACGGCATGCAATAATTTAGGCCCCGGTATATGCTTAAGGTCTTCAAGGGTCTTAGCCAATTTCTTGACATCATGCCCATCAACCGGTCCAAAATATCTAAAATTTAAAGATTCAAAGAGATTGGCATTTTTTAATAAAGTTCCCTTTATGCTTTTTTCCAATTTTTTGGCAATACCAAGTGCATTTGGACCAACTTCCGAAATCTTGGTCAATACAGCTGCGATATCGTCTCTAAAACGATTATAGCGCTTGGAGGTTGTTATACTTGTCAAATACTCCTTCAATGCGCCTACATTAGGGTCAATGGACATGCAGTTGTCATTCAGAATAACCAAAAGGTTTGATTTCGAAATACCGGCATGATTCAGTGCTTCAAATGCCATTCCACCAGTCAAGGCACCATCACCGATAACCGCGATATGCTGACGATCCTTTTCACCCTTTATTTGGGAAGCGACTGCCATGCCTAATGCTGCAGAAATAGATGTTGACGAGTGTCCAACACCAAATGCATCGTATTGAGATTCAAAACGGTTAGGAAAACCCGAAATTCCGTTCTCAATTCGATTTGTATGAAATATATCGCGACGCCCCGTTAGGATTTTATGCCCATAAGCCTGATGACCTACATCCCAAATCAATTGATCGTATGGGGTATTCATTACGTAATGTAACGCCACCGTTAACTCGACGACTCCCAAACTTGCTGCAAAGTGACCACCATTAACCGAAACCTGATCAATAATAAATTGACGTAATTCCTGACTTAACTGTTCTAATTGGTCTTCCTTTAGCTTTTTAAGATCAGAGGGATCGTTTATTTTACTTAATAGTTCTCCAGCCTCAAACTGCATAGTACTGCTATTTACATGATATGTTCGTACAAAGTAACGACAATTTTATTTAATCTTTAAAATAAATCGCATTTACATATTGATGAACAACAAATAAAATAATGAATAGTTTGTATCGAAGTTATTCCAAAAGATTTTATATGTAAATTTGTATAAGATATGCAAGTAGAAGAAGGCTACGAAATCAAGCTTCCTCAATTTGAGGGACCTTTTGATTTATTATTATTTTTTATCGAACGGGATGAACTAAATATCCACGATATACCGATCTCAAAGATTACAGATGATTTTTTATCGTATGTGAGCCAAATGCAAGCGCTCAATATGGAAATGGCAAGCGAGTTTATCTTTGTTGCTTCGACACTGATGCGTATTAAAGCTAAAATGCTCTTGCCTCGTCTGGATCTGGACGACAATGAAAATGAAATCGATCTTAGAGAAGATCTTGTTCAAAAACTTATTCTCTATAAGCAATTTAAAGAGACCTGTGAAGAATTGAGGGTCTTGGAAGAAAATCGTCTCAAACTATACAATCGAGGCAACATACGCTATGATATCCAACAAAGACTAAAATTAGATTCTACCGGAGAAAATTTGGATAGCTTCGACCTCTATGGTCTAATGATGATTTACGAGCAAATGATGTATCAATTCCGTAATCGTCCCCCTGAAGTAACCCATACAGTTGTCAAATACCCATACACCATTGAACAACAGAAGAAAGCAATTGCCGAACTGATTGAAATCAATAAAAAATTAGATTTTCAAGAAATTCTTAAAAACTCAGAAAATAAAATACAGTTCGTCTATAACTTTTTAGCGATTCTCGAAATGCTCCAGCAGCGATTATTACAGATCGAAGTGGGCTTAGGCTATAACAATTTCAATGTAGGTGAAAGAGATCCAAATGAGACGGAGGAACTCCTGTTTGAGGAGGAAGAAGCATAAAAAAAGACCTGTTTTGAACAGGTCTTTTTCGTATTAATCTTTTTTCTTAAATGCATTCCAGCCTTGTGCCGTTATCGGATAAAGATTCCCAGATTTGGAAATCATCTCACAACCTTCCGATCTTGGCGTCATATAACCAATAATACTAATATCAGGTAAATTCTTAATTTTATCGTGATCCGATTGCGCTATTGTAAACAATAACTCATAGTCCTCACCACCATTAAGTGCAGCTACGGTTGGATCAATGCCAAATTCCCGCCCCGTATCATAAGTCATCTGATCCAATGGAATTTTTTCCTCATATAATCGGCATCCTTTATCTGATTGTCGGCAAATATGAAGAATTTCAGATGCAAGCCCGTCCGAAATATCCATCATCGCTGTGGGCTTGATCCCTAGCTTGGCAAATAATTCAACAATGTCTTTCCGGGCTTCAGGTTTCAATTGGCGTTCAACGATATAATCCTTTCCTTCCAAATCAGGTTGTACATTCGGATTTTCTAAATAAATCTCTTTCTCACGTTCCAAGAGTTGTAAGCCCATATAAGCTGCACCGAGGTCACCGGACACACACAATAGATCTCCTTCCTGTGCTCCACTACGATAAACGATCTGATCTGCATCAGCATAGCCTATACTTGTCACAGAAATAACCAGCCCCTGTGCTGAAGCCGAAGTGTCACCCCCGATTAAATCGACATTATACTTCTTACAGGCAATCAAAGCTCCTTGATAAATTTCCTCTACGGCTTCTAATGGAAATTTAGAGGACATACCGATTGAAAAGGTAATTTGAGAAGCTATTCCATTCATCGCATAAATATCGCTCAAATTGACTTGAACAGCTTTATAACCTAAATGTTTTAATGGTACATACCTAAGATCAAAATGAATCCCTTCCAACAATAGATCAGTCGATACCAAAGTCTTCTTACCTTCGAAATCTAAAACAGCCGCATCATCCCCAATCCCCTTCACAGTGGATTTCTCTGTCAATTCAACAGCCTTACTTATATAATCAATCAGTCCAAACTCGCCCATTTCCTCTAGATTGGTCCGCTCGGTATTATCAAAATCAAACATGCTAAAAAGTTTAAAAGTTTAATATAGGTAATGCCGGATAATCATCTTTGACTGATGCATTAAGATGGCATTACAAAACAAGTATAGCTATAAGTCCAATGAATTTATATGCTTATCCAGCTAAGCGTCTTAATTACAAGCTAGGACAAACATTCATAAAAATTGTTTGTATTACGTTAAAAATCAATAATCTACGATAGCTAATCGTAGCAAAATACAACAAATCTATAGTCCTAAGCGCGCTGATATTTCCAACATACGTTCAATAGGACGTTGTGCACGAAGAATCACATCCTCAGTAAGAAGAATTTCAGGGGACTCATACTTTAGACAGTTGTATAGCTTTTCAAGCGTATTAAGCTTCATATGCGGACAATCATTACATGCACAGGCATTATTAGGAGGAGCAGGAATAAAAGTCTTATGTGGACTCGCTTTTTGCATTTGGTAAAGAATGCCTGATTCTGTAGCAACAATATAAGCCTGGGCTTTATCTGTTTGGGTAAATTTAAGCATTCCAGCAGTCGATCCCACATAATCAGCTATCGCGAGTATATGATCTTCACACTCTGGATGGGCAATAAACTTAGCCTCGGGGTGCTCGCTTTTCAAACGGTCAATTTTATCTTGAGAAAAAATTTCATGCACCATACAAGCTCCATTCCAAAGTACCAGGTCACGTCCTGTTTTCTTCTTAACATATGCACCTAGGTTGCGATCTGGACCGAAAATGATTTTCTGATCCTCCGGAAGACTCTCAACAATCTGAACAGCGTTGCTTGATGTGCATACAATATCTGAAAGAGCTTTCAATTCAGCCGTACAATTTACATAGGTAATCACCAAATGATCAGGATATTGCTCTTTAAATTTAGCAAAAAGATGTGGTGGGCATGAATCTGACAATGAACAACCGGCTTTAGCATCTGGCAAAAGAACCTTCTTCGTCGGTGAAAGTATTTTAGCCGTCTCAGCCATGAAATGTACTCCAGCAAAAACAATTACATCTGCATCGGTTTTCGCAGCTTCCTGCGATAAGCCAAGACTATCTCCTATATAATCTGCTATATCTTGTATTTCAGACTCTTGATAATAGTGAGCCAAGATGACAGCCTTCTTTTCTTTCTTTAAGCGTTGGATCTCTTTAATCAAATCCAGTGAGGGATCAATCGGAGCATCGATATAACCTTTTGCTTGAAGCTCATAATTTACAATTTCCATGCGAGTAGTTTCAACTTTTATGAGCAACAAAAATAAGCATTGTTATATATATAAAAGTCAATTAAAAGCAAATTAATCAAGTCGTGGTAATATAGCTCTCGCTTCCATTTGATCCATTAGTAGATTATAGTGAATAAAACACTGATATAAAACCTATTATTAATTAGTAACAGATTACAACGTGTTTTTTAAGTCGAGCTCATTGGATAATGTAAGTTTGTAAATTTGATCGAACAATGGCGACTTTTGTCCAATTACATGATTTTGTAGAACTGACAGCAATATATGTACTTGATCATGCAAAACAAACATTAACAAACCTTAATAGTTAAATTAATTTATATACAGTTTAATTATACAGTGTTATGCCCATATAAACTCTTTTAGACTTGGATATTTGGAAAACTATTCAAGCTCTTCGTTTATAACAAAAACTGAAAGGGCTTATTTCACATTATTTCGATCTTCGAAAATCAGTTTCATCCATAACTTACTTTCGTAGCCTAAGAAACGTTTTTAGGCATATTACAAAACAATGAAAAATATGGCACAAAAGGAAGCTTTATTTATTAACATTTCAGATAAGAAAACGGTTTTGAGGCCGTATAGGATAGATTAATAAATCTTGGATTGATGTATAATTTTATATCAAATTCTCAGCGAGTTTATTTTCGCAAATTTTGAGAGAATTGTCTATACGTGCAGCACGGAAAGCATAAAAATAGCACCGAAAATGAAATAAAGGCTCTTAGAATCGTCTATAGCATATTTTATCACTGCCTAACCAATATATGGCATTCTAATCGCGAGTAGCTGAAGTTTATATATTCTCATTTGCCAACTCATACAGCAACGATGACCAGCGTAGGACCAAAATCAATTTTCCTAAATCATAATACGCCGCAAATAACCAATAGGAGGCATTATTTCCAAAATAAACCCGTCGAGAATAGCATATATAAGAATTATTAGCCTGTAAAAATGAATATAGGAATATAACAGGGATAAATTTATCGGATCAGGCCTAATAGGGTTGAATAAAATAATTCAGAATAAACACGATAAGAATTAGATATTTATAAAAAGATCAAATGAGTCGAGTAGAAGCGACTTTAAAAGGCACTAATTCCCGCAAATTGAAATCCGACTAAAATAATGTGTATAGTATCCAAAATAAACTGGATGAGAATTAAAAATTGACCGCTGTGATCTAGAGTAGTGCTTTTATTTAATTCTAAGAAGCTTAATAAAACTTTTTTTGCTATCTAATTACAGGAAATTTTACAGCAATCACAAATTCAGTCGAAATAACACAAAATAAAGTTAATAATACCTTGTATCTAGATAAAAATCCTTTAAATAGCTCTATTCTAAACTCAATATAACACAATCGGAGCGTATATCCCGCTAGAATAATCATCTGGCAATAACTATCGCATAAATTACAATAAACTCAAAATGTATAACTTAAAAGATATTAATTCATATAAAATAAAAAATAAATTATTCAAAATTTAGCCATTTCTAAAATTTGCATTAAAATTTGCGGATTTATAGTACTCGAGATTCAAATATATAGATAATATTAAAAAAAATACTAAATATGCAACTGATAAAGCGCTTTAAAAACGACAAACTCGCTTAGAATTAAATATTCCATACAAATAACGAATCAACAAAATATATTCAATCTATAAGAGCTTAATTTTAGAAAAATAAACCCTGAGAATGATCTAAAAAATTGCCAGATAGCAATAATCCAAAATATTCTAATGTCACTGATCTAAATTTGGATATTTCCTCCATTTAACCGATGTTGGGCTGCAAATATAGTAAGATTGTTTGTTCTGCAATAAATTATTTGAAGAAATTATCTGCATTCCAAAATTATTAACAAGTCAATCTTCGAATTTCAGTTAGATCTTAAAAAATTTACTATTTAAGGCTATAGAATGTCTTAAAAAGCCCTGAAAACAAATTTTTAAAAAATATCCAATTCTAAACAGGTATATTTTTAAACAATCCCCTTGAGATTCTGTTTAAAATTCAATCCCCCGAAAACCAAACAAATATCGTAGCCAAATCTGAATATAAACAGGCAGATCCAGGAATAAAAAATTCCAATAACCAAATACCTCTCAATTTCCATTTTTGAAAACTTTGCTGATAAAGTACAGAAATTTTTGACGCCAATTTTACCTCGTTGAGAAAGCAAAATTCACATATTTTTGAAAAAAATACGCAAATAAGCAAACCTCAAACAGTTTAAAATCCAAATATCAAAATCAATTAAATTGCCTTTTTCATATCAATTTTAAAAGCAAAGATTAGCAACTATTAGAATTCAATAAAAGAATTTATCTGCTCTAAAGACAGAAATATTAAAATCTCATAGCATCCAAATTAGAATTAAAACTTTTCTGAGCCGATTTCTATCGGTTACAAAGCGATAAAATTGAAATAAGATCCCACACGGGAAAATATCCAAGTATAAAACGACTTAAACCTATATTTTTTTTAAAAAAATTATAAATAACGCGCTGAAACTAGATTAAATCCATACACAAAAAAAATAAAATAAATAGTCAATCCTAAAGCGCTTTAAAAGTCAATAGGAAATTTAAAAAATAAAATAAACTCAATTAGAATTAAATATTTCAATAGGGGACTTTATAATTCCCGAATATCGAAATCTAACCGCTTCTAATCGAACTTGACAAAACTAAACAAAGATTTTCGAACGTATTCCACAATCTTTTTTTTCAATAAATACTAATTATTTAAAATAGAAAATCTCTTATTGTTTATTATGGTGTGGAAAAGTGGTATAAATTAGGTTATTTCGATTTTGATTTTAGGTTTTTATAGAGTTTTCAACAATTTTTCAACAGAATTTATTCATTAAAGACCTGATTTTTAAAATTCTAAATTATCTTATTTTTTATTTTCCATATATTTTTGTTGAATAGTTTTTGTTTAGAAAATGTGGAAATCTCTAGATTTTTGTGCGGAAAAATTTTAGAAATAAGGCTTGAAAATAGGAGATTTGTGAATTGTTAAATACTTTTCATTTTTATTTAACCTTTTATTTACACGTTTTCCACATTTTTCGTTAATTTGAATCGTCACTTTTGGGGATAGTTTGTGAATTTTAATTTATATGGCAGATAGAAAGGTAGATTTTTTGGTCATTGGATCAGGTATTGCTGGATTAAGCTTTGCTTTAAAAGCATCGAAATTCGGTAAAGTATTGATAGTCACTAAGTCCAATGAGGATGAGTCTAATACAAAATATGCGCAAGGGGGAGTGGCTGCCGTTGTGGATAAGTCAGATAGCTTTGAAAAGCATATCATTGATACTCAGATTGCTGGGGATGGTTTATGCGATGTTGAAATTGTGGAAAACGTAGTGAGAGAAGCACCGGAACGGATTGCAGAACTTATTTCATACGGAACATCATTTGACAAGGAGGAGTCGGGGTTATATGATCTGGCAAAAGAGGGGGGACATTCCGCTCATCGTATTTTGCATTATAAAGATATAACTGGCTATGAAATTGAGCGTGCATTATTGGCGCAAGCACATAGTGATCCCAACATTGAAATCGTAACGCATTACTTTGCCATTGATTTGATTACACAGCATCATTTGGGGGAATACGTGGATAAGAACAGGGAAGACGTTACCTGTTATGGAATTTATGCTTTTAATACCTCATCACATTTAGTAGATAAGATTTTGAGTAAGGTTACTGTGATGGCTTCTGGAGGAGCAGGGCATGTTTATTCAAGTACAACAAATCCAACTATTGCGACTGGAGATGGTATTGCTATGGTGTATCGGGCAAAAGGTAAGGTACGTAATATGGAGTTTATGCAATTTCACCCTACTTCTTTATACAATCCAAAGGACTCTCCTGCATTTTTGGTATCTGAAGCCGTACGTGGATTTGGAGGTATTTTAAGAAGGATCAATGGTGAATCTTTCATGGAGGAGTACGATGAACGTGCTTCTTTGGCACCAAGAGACATCGTTGCTAGAGCTATTGATGCCGAGATGAAGAAATCTGGTATAGATTATGTGTACCTTGATATCACGCATCGGAATAAGGAAGATATTATCAAGCATTTTCCAAATATTTATGAAAAGTGTCTTTCGATCGGACTGGATATGGCGAAGGATTTTATACCAGTTACACCGGCTGCGCATTACCTCTGTGGAGGCATTTATGTAGATGATTTTGGACGCAGTAGCCTCGTTAACTTATATGCTTGCGGAGAGTGTTCTTCTACTGGCCTACATGGGGCAAACCGATTAGCTTCTAATTCACTTCTTGAAGCGCTTGTTTATGCACATCGTATTTTCCTGGATGCCACAAAGTCGATAGGATTGATTAACCATATTGTTGATGTCCCCGAATGGGATGACTCTAAAACCTCTCTTTCAAATGAGGATATTTTGGTAAGTCATAATTTACGCGAGTGCCAAAAGATTATGAGTGACTATGTTGGCATTGTCCGTTCCGATTTTAGGCTTGAAAGAGCTCTTAAACGGCTACATCTCTTGTATGAGGAGACCGAAGAATTTTATCGAAATACAAGGCTTTCTGTTAAACTGTGTGAATTACGTAATGTTATTCAAGTAGCTTATATCGTGACAAAATCAGCTATGTTACGGAAAGAAAGTAGGGGATTGCATTATACAACGGACTATCCGAAACATTCGGAAGTATTACAGGATACAATTTTTTAAGGAATATGGCACTTATTTTATCTGTTTTGGATAAATCTCCGGTGATAGCCGAAGAATGCTTCTTAGCACCCAATTCAACGATTGTAGGCGATGTGGAGATTGGACATCACTGTTCGGTATGGTTTAATGCTGTCATACGCGGAGATGTCAATTATATTCGTATCGGTAATTATACTAATATTCAAGATGGAGCGGTTATACATTGTACCTATAAGAAATGCGGTACTTCGATCGGAAATTATGTAAGTATAGGGCATCAGGCTATGGTACATGGATGTATTTTGGAAGATCATGTACTCATTGGTATGGGAGCTATCGTTATGGATAATGCGATTGTTGAATCGAATGTTATTGTAGCAGCTGGTGCAGTAGTTTTGGAAAATACTCGTTGTGAATCGGGATTTCTATATGCTGGAGTACCTGCCAAAAAGATAAAAGCACTTACTGAAGAGCAGAAAGATCTATTGCAGAAACTACCACATAATTATGTTCTGTACAGTTCCTGGTTTTAGCTTAATCGAATTAGCAATATTAAATAAGTTATTTTAGAATGGCCTCAATTAATTTTTTTTGAGGCCACTCAATGAAAAACTATCTTTCTGTTCCCAATTAGCACGTATCGTAAATACTTTATTTAGATATACAACAGGTTCAGGAAAAGTTTTCTTTTCGACATCTCCAGTGTCCCAGATTCCATTATTATTGTCGTCGCGTATCACACGTATACTATACTTTCCTCCAGGATACTGTTTGTATACAACAGCCGGGGTGTTCATGTTTATTTTGTCGACGCGATAGACCTTATCTTTTTTCTCATTGATTAACTCAACCAAATAGGTTGTATTGCTATCTAGATCTGTAAAATCAAATGTCAGATCCCCATAGTTTTCACTATCGTCATAGGTCAAATCGAGCTTTTTCTCTTTGTTTTGTTCGCCAAAATAGCCTGTTATAGCGCCTTCTGTAAACTCGATTTGGTACTTTTTCTCTTTTCTCCAATTATAGCGAATATGGTAGATATTGGTATTTGCTGTATCTACGGCTAGTTGGTAATTGGTCCGGACCAATGAGTCTTCTTTGAATTTTAACTTGGTTTTATCGATATTTTTGATCGGTGTGAAAGCAGATACCTGAAGGTGTGTAATTCGATCGACCCGTCCATTATTTGGCGTAAAAATAGGCTCAATTGTCTGCTCTATTTTTACATTCCCTTTTCTAATGAGAATGGTATCCAATGGTCTTTCATTTTCTGTCAGAACAAGCTTTAGGGAGTCTATTTTTAAATTTGGAATAAACAAAGTAGCCGAGTCTGATGTCTTTGAAAAACGTACTTTTTTATCCTTGTTGTTTACTTCGTCATTTAGGATATCAAGTTTGGGCTTGTCGACTCTTCTATTAAAAACAAGAAGTATACTTCCATTTTTTTCAAATTTCTTCTCTTGGGTTCTAAACTTTTTTGGGATTCCTTTGAAGATCTCCAAGTTGATATTGCTCAAGTCTCGCTCTAGCACGATAGAGTCTTTTAGGAAACCTATTTCTTCATCAGCACCATTATAGATTCTATCGTTATTTTTTTCTTGAAGTGCGTAAATGCGATAAGTTCCCTCTCTTAGATTGTTTAGTTTATAGTTACCTGCAGTATCCGTTGTCGTGAATATATTCGCCTTCTTTTTACCAAAAATCGAGTCTTGGCTAATGGGGATCAACAAGACTTTAACATCCTTTTGGACCTCTTTCGTTATAGCACTTTTTACATTACCGGATATACTGAGTGAATCTATTTTATCTCCTGTCGCGAATACGTAAGCATAATTGACCAATGCATTTCCAGCGTTATAATCAACTAGTCCTTTACCGAAGTATATGCTGTAGGTTGTATTCTTTTCTAGGGAATCAGGTAAGGTAATTTCTAGATTTTTTTTCTTCACCTTGATTTCTGGATTGCTTCCCATGTCTGGCGTAATACTGAATTCCTTTTGTTGATTTGCCAGCTTGATATACTCGTCAAACGTGATCACTATTTTTTTAGCTGTAAAATTCTTCGAAAAATTCGTAGGGCTTTCCAATAGTATCTTCGGAGGAATAGAATCTTTTGGCCCCCCCGTGGGCTGTTGTATGCTCGCACATTGTATGGACAAGCCAATAAGCATAATAAACATGCTTAAAATAAGTAATCTTGTTTTTAAGCTACTTTTTAGCCTTTCTGAACCACTTTTATTTTCTCTTAAAGAAGTTGTCATAAAAAATAGAATATTGTCTTAAATCGCTTATTTTAAGCTTTGTGATGTTTAGTGTATAAGTATTTAGCTTTCAGTTGTTTAACTCATATGGACCATCAATACAGTGATATCAGAGGGCGAAACGCCTGAGATTCTTGAAGCTTGCCCCAGTGTACGTGGTTTAACTTTAGATAACTTTTGTCTTGCCTCAATTGATAGCGATGTTAATAGGCTGTAGTCAAAATCAGGATTAATTTCTCTATCTTCCATCTTCTTCATGCGATTGACAATTTCCATCTCTTTATCGAAATAGCTTTCATATTTGAGATTGATCTCTGCTTGTTCAATGGTATCATTATCGAATTGGGATACATAGTGTGCAAAGCCTTCGTCTCCTTTCAGAATATCTTGGATACCAACTTGTGGTCTTGCAAGAACATTACTCAACCTTGTTTTTTGTGGAAGTGCGCTTGAGCCAACTTCGGCTAATACGGTATTCATCTTTTCGACATTGGTCGAATTTTGTTTGAGATACTCGATTATTTTATTGGAGTTATCAATTTTGTTTTGCACTTTTTTGAGTCTTTCTTCTCCTACCAATCCCAATTTGTAAGCTAATGGGGTTAGGCGAATATCAGCATTGTCCTGGCGTAGAAGTAGACGATGTTCTGCTCTTGATGTAAACATGCGGTACGGCTCTTCAGTTCCTTTTGTTACGAGGTCGTCGACCAATACACCTATATAGGATTCGGATCGTTTTAGAATAAGTTCCTTATCATCATTGATGCGTTGATGCGCATTTATCCCGGCTAGGAAACCTTGAGCAGCGGCTTCTTCATAGCCAGTTGTCCCATTGATCTGTCCTGCGAAAAATAGATGTTTCACCAATTGGGTTTCCAAGGTTAGATCCAATTGCATTGGTGGAAAGTAGTCGTATTCTATGGCATAACCTGGGCGGTACATTTTCGCATTTTCAAAGCCTGGGATCAATTGCAAAGCTTTCAATTGTACGTCTTCTGGCAATGAGGTGGAGAATCCGTTGACATAAATTTCCACTGTTTTGAAGCCTTCGGGCTCCACGAATATCTGATGTCTTTCACGCTCGGCAAAACGATTTATTTTATCTTCTATTGAAGGGCAATAGCGTGGTCCCAATCCTTTGATACGTCCCGTAAACATGGGTGATTTTTCAAACCCAGTGCGTAGCATTTCGTGGACCTTATCGTTTGTATAGGTAATCCAACAACAGCGTTGTTCAGTTGGTATTTCTACATCTGTATAGGAGAACCGCCCTCTTTTTTCATCGCCCCACTGTTCTTCCATTAATGCATAGTTGAGGCTTCTTCCATCTATACGTGGTGGAGTACCTGTCTTCATTCTTCCTGATTCGAAACCAAGGGAAACAAGTTGTTCGGTTAAACCTGTGGCTGCCTTCTCTCCTGTTCTACCGCCTCCAAATTTCTTGTCCCCAATGTGAATTACACCATTTAGAAAAGTTCCATTGGTCAGTACCACGGCGTCCGATTCTATTTCTATTCCCATCGAAGTGATGACACCGCAAGCTTTTCCGTTTTTTACGATAACTTCTTTTACGGTATCTTGCCACATATCTAAATTAGGAAGAGACTCGAGTTGTAATCTCCATTCTTCTGCAAACCGCATTCGGTCATTTTGGGTCCGCGGACTCCACATGGCAGGACCTTTCGAAAGATTTAACATTCGGAATTGAATGGTTGATTTATCTGCTATGATACCAGTATATCCGCCCATAGCATCAATTTCTCTTACTATCTGTCCTTTGGCTACTCCACCGATAGCGGGGTTACAACTCATTTGCGCTATTACTCCCATATTCATTGTGATGAGTAAAGTGGACGAACCTAAGTTAGCTGCTGCCGCCGCTGCCTCACATCCGGCATGCCCCGCACCAACGACAATTACATTATATTTTTTAAACATTTTTCTATTCTTGTTCCACGTGAAACGTGGTGTTTTTATTTCTTTGTAAATTTACGTTTTCTTTGTGTTCCACGTGAAACCTGTGGTGAAATTTTACATAAAATCAGCAAGATATAACCATCTTTCGGATTTATCGTCTATCTGTTTTTGGATAGATTGAATTTCTTCCGCTAAGGAAGAAAGTTTTAGATGATCTGTTACCTGGTTTAGTTCCTCCGTTTTTAACGCTACTTGTGTTTCCAGTTTTTCGATTTCTTCTTCTAGTTTGTTATATTCCAATTGTTCCTTGTACGAGAGTTTTTTCTTTTCCTCTTTTACAATTGGCTTTACCTGTTCTTGGGTTATCCTTTTTTGTTTTTCCTTTTCTAATTTTTGGATTTCTTCCTGTTCAAGTTTAAAGTCGGCATAATTTCCGTTGTATATCTGCACGATCCCCTTTCCTTCAAAAATGAAAAGTTGATCCGTCAATTTATCTAATAGATACCTGTCGTGTGATACTAATATGAGTACTCCTTTGTAGTTGTCAAGAAAATCTTCCAGCACGTTTAATGTATCAATGTCCAAATCATTGGATGGTTCATCCAGAATTAAAAAATTTGGATTCTTCATTAAAACACGCATTAATTGAAGTCTTTTTTTCTCCCCCCCACTTAATTTGTTAACGAAACCAAATTGTTTTTCAGGAGGAAATAAAAAGTGGGTTAGCAGCTGTGAAGCCGTGATTACTTCCCCATTTGCCATTTCAATATAGTCTGCTATATTTTTTACAACATCTAATACTCGATCGTTTTCATTTACTTCCAATCCGCCCTGTTTATAGTAGCCATATACTGTGGTTTCCCCTACCGCTATAGACCCTGTATCAGGTTTTTCTTCTCCCGTGATTAAATTAAGAAAGGTTGATTTTCCAGTACCATTTTTTCCCGCTAGACCAATACGATCACCTTTTTTAAAGGTGTATGAAAAATCATGTATGATTTCTTTTGCTCCATAACGTTTGGCAACATGTTCTAGTTCGAGTATTTTTGAGCCCTGCCTGCTTACTTTCACACTGAGTTGTACCGAGTCGTTTCCTTTAATTGCTTTAGATTTTTCTTCCAAGTCATAGTATGCTTCAATACGTGATTTGGATTTGGTACCACGTGCCTGTGGTTGACGACGCATCCACTCCAATTCACGGCGAAGTAGATTTCTGCTTTTCTCAATCATAACCGCATCAATAGTTTCACGTTCCGACTTCTTTTCTAGAAAATAAGAATAGTTACCTTTATAGGTAAAGAGATTGCCCCTATCCAGCTCTCGAATCTCCGTACAGATATTATCCAAGAAGTAGCGATCGTGCGTTACTAAAAGAACGGTTTTGCTACCTGTTGTTAGTAGTTTTTCAAGCCATTCAATAGTCTCTATATCCAAATGGTTGGTGGGTTCATCTAATATATAAATATCCGGCTCGTCTATCAAAAGCTTGGCTAGCGCAAGGCGTTTTCGTTGGCCCCCTGATAAACTTTTGATATCTTGATGGAAATCCATAATGTTTAAACGATTAAGAATCGTCTTAATATTATGCTCATACTCCCAGGCATTCAATGAACTTATTTTTTCTGTAAGATCTTCTAATTTTTTCTGATCGATATCAGTTTCCAATAACAGCTCCTCGTACTCACGGATAAGACGTTGTTGATCGTTGTCTGTACTATAAATAAAATCGTTGATTGATTTTAATCCTGTGAAATCAGGATCCTGTTCTAAGAAACCAATTTTTATACCTTTTTCTTTTACAACTTTTCCTGAGGTTGGTAAGATTCGCTCTGCTAAAATGGCGAGTAAGGTTGATTTACCTGTGCCATTGATTCCGACCAAGGCCACACGTTCTCCCTTTTGGAGACCGAAATGTAAATCTTTAAAAAGCCATCGATCATGGAAGGAATGGCTTACTTGTTCTGTAGCTAAAATACTCACGTTATATCACCCTAAATTATATTCAGTCAATTTACACGCCAAAACACTACCAGTAGGTTTCTTCTCTTGGTAGTTTATATCGTGTTGATAATCAATATTTTAGTTATATTTCTATTGATTGTCAGTTATTTATATATTGAATCAATAATCGTTTTGATTGCTGACTAATGTAATCTATTGGGTGGCATACGATCAAATGTTAGCCTTTGCCATTAGGTAAAATGATAATTCGAAGTCCCAAAGGTTCGCTTGTTCATTTGGAATGCTCGCAAAAATAAAGAAATAGTTTCTTATTCGATGCGAAAAAAGCTTCGTTATTTGATTAATTGGCAATAATGATACTGCCCTGATAAAATTAATTCAATGCGTAATCCGCTATCAGATTGAAACGTGGTATTTCAACTTGAAAGCTGCCGTTGTCCAGTGTTCGGATCATATTATAATATCCTTCCATGAATCCGAATTCGCTATTGAGATTGCAACCTGAGGTGTATTGATGAGTCTGACCAGGTTCTATAATAGGTTGTTCGCCTACTACTCCTTCTCCAGATACCTCCCTATAGTCTCCTTTTGCATCAAAAATTTTCCAATAGCGACTTATCAATTGAACCGTGTAATCGCTGAGATTTTCTATGCTGATATGATAAGCAAACATGAAATGTTCACGGTCCGGATTCGAATACTCCGATTGATAGATGGTTTCAACCGAGATTTTTACGCCTTCTGTAATTTGTGTGATCATTTGAATGATGTTTATTGTTGCAATGAATATTTACGCTAAAATACTAATAATGAGTTTAAAAATCTAAATTATAATCATTTTAAAAGGTTAAATAATGCTATGTTTAAAATTAGTATAACCAAATGGACCTTAATTAGTAGGTTTGTATTATGGCAAATGGTATCTTATATTTAATTCCTGTTCCATTGAGTGATGACGCAGCTTTCCAGTCATTTACTCCGTATTTAGTGGAAACAATCAATTCATTGGACGAGTATATTGTAGAGAACGAAAAAACGGCGCGCAAGTTTTTAAAACTTGCAGGTTTAAAGATTCCGCAGAGCGAATTAACGATCCATGATTATGGAAAACATGTGCGGGACAAGGGAAATATAAATGATTTTTTTGAAGGCTTGAAACAAGGCAAAAGTGTTGGATTAATGTCTGAGGCGGGATGTCCTGGTGTTGCTGATCCTGGTGCTTCTATTGTAGCGCGGGCACATCAATTGGGTATTAAGGTAGTTCCTCTTGTTGGACCAAGCTCTATTCTACTGGCACTTATGGCTTCCGGATTTAGCGGTCAGAAATTTGCCTTTCATGGTTATTTGCCTATCGATAAAATTGATCGAGCTAAGGAGATTAAAAATCTCGAACAGCAATCAGCACGTGAAAAGCAGACGCAAATTTTTATTGAAACTCCATTTAGAAATAATCAGCTTTTAGCCGATCTACTAAAAATATGTAAACCTTCCACCTTACTCTGTGTTGCGTCAAATGTAACAGCTGCCGACGAAAATATACAAAGTTTGACAGTTGGTGAGTGGCGAAAACGATCGTATGATTATCATAAAAAGCCGACTATTTTTTTACTTTATGCATGATGTTTTTAGAGCTCCCCCCTACCCTATTTTCATTGATGAAGTTTAATAATGAAATTAAAAGCTGTTTTTACATGAGTGAAGTATGTTTTAATAAAGTAAGTGAGTGCTTACATTTTGTTTTTTTAATAAATATGTAAACCAGGGTATCAGAATAAATGCTGAATAGAGTTTGTTAACCGTCTAGAATGATTTAATATATAACAAGATGAATTACTGTAGATTATTGTCTATTATGTTTTTGTTTTCATTAGTTGGATTCAGTAAATATCTTGCTGCACAGTCTTCTACATATGTTATTGTCCATGGAGCTTGGGGTGGTGCTTGGCAGTTTAAAAATACGGCGGTTGAGTTAGCTAAAAAGGGAAATGAGGTGTACCGACCCACACTAACAGGCCTGGGTGAGCGTTATCATTTAGCAGATACTTCTATCCGATTACAAACGCATGTCGATGATGTTGTGAATACGATCCTGTTTGAGGATCTCCATGATATTATATTGGTCGGACATAGTTATGGTGGGATGATTATCACGGCTGTGGCAGATAGTCTTCCGGATAGAATCCGTAAATTGGTTTACTTGGATGCTATACTACCGGAGGATCAACAATCTGTAATGAACTTAATGGGTAAATCCAGTGCAGCAAATGGACTGTTAAAATTAGAAAAGGATGGTTATATTTTTCCTTTCTGGGTGAAGGACATTAAGAAGCTTCCTAGGGATGTCCCCCACCCGTTAAGAACAATGACAGACAAGATCAGTTTAAAAAATCCGAAACGACTTAAAATTCCAAGTACTTACATTTTGACTTATGAGGATGGCAAAACAATTGAGGATGATGATTTTTACCCGTTTTATAGGAAGGCAAAAAATATAGGTTTTAAAACAGTCGAATTTGTTGGAGATCATAATCCACAAATAAAAAAGTTGAAAGAATTAGTAGATTTGTTGGAACAGGAATAATAAATAAGCAATAAATAGTTCAATGACGCAAGAGGAATTAATAAGAGAGTTAAGTAAGCCTGAAGTAATTTATACCGCTATGGGTATTGTTGCCATACGTATTATCGTATGGCTTCTATTTGCAAATACAATTCGAAAGACATTAAAATTGGTCGCCAAAGAAAATAGATTAATGAAGCCCAACCAATCGTGGTTAGCTGCAATTCCGCTGGTTAATATTTATTGGAATTTTCAGGTTGCTTCGCGTCTAAGGGATTCTTTGATCAATGAATTTTATGATCGAAAAATAGCTGTGGAGGAAAACCCTACGTTTAGGAAAGGATCGCTATATGCATGGATTTACCTGGCGACAAATATTCCGCTCCCACTTTCTATTTCCGGTGTACTGATCATTATGCATTTTGTGACATTGGCTAATTACTGGTTTGAAATTAACGCGAATAGAAGAATTTTAGAGGAACATAATAAATTTAGAGAAAAAGAGGTAATTGTAGACCATGAAAATTAAAGAAGTCATTGACTATTTGGAGCAATTGGCTCCTTTAGATTTGCAAGAGTCTTATGATAATGCTGGCCTTATTGTGGGCGACGCCAATAGAGAGATTACAAAGGTGCTCATTTCGTTAGACTGCACAGAAGATGTTGTAAAAGAAGCCATTGATAAAGGGTGTAATTTAATTATTTCGCACCATCCCATTGTATTTAGGGGGCTAAAAAAATTTAATGGGAAAAATTATGTGGAGCGTACGGTTATTAAAGCAATTGAACATAAAGTTGCATTATATGCCATTCATACGAATCTAGATAATGTTACCGGTGGAGTGAATACGAAAATTGCCGATAAATTGGGATTAGAAAATCAGGCTATACTGGAATCTAAAACAAATGTATTGCGAAAAATGGTCGTTTTTGTACCTAGGAGTCATGTTGAAGATGTCCGACAGGCATTGTTTGATGCGGGCGCAGGTAAAATCGGAAAACACTATGATCAATGTAGTTTTAATGCGGCGGGTTATGGTAGTTTTAGACCTTTAGAAGGGGCCGATCCTACCCTTGGGGAGATTGGTGTTCAAGAGCGTGTTGAGGAAACACGAATTGAGGTTATCTACCTGAAATCTATTGAAAGAAAGTTACTTTTGGCACTCTATGAAGCTCATCCTTATGAGGAAGTAGCTTATGATTTGTTTGATATTCAAAATACGGCTGCTGAAATCGGTGCAGGAATGATTGGAAATTTGGCTGAACCAATGGCTGAATTGGAATTTTTAGCTTATCTTAAGGACAAACTGAGGTTGAATGTCATTCGTCATACAGCCTTATTAGATAAAAAAGTTAGTCGTGTAGCGGTCTGTGGTGGCTCGGGGGGATTTTTACTCGGTGCAGCCAAACGTTCTGGTGCTGATTTTTTTGTTACAGCAGACTATAAATATCATGAATTTTTTGATGCTGAAGGTGAAATCGTGATTGCAGATACGGGACATTTTGAGAGCGAACAATTTACGCAAGAATTATTGTACGACATTATTACGAAAAAATTTCCTAACTTTGCAACCTTAACAACAGAAATAGATACAAATCCTATAAAATACTACAGTTGATGGAACAAACCGTAGAACAAAAATTGAAAGCATTATGGCTGTTACAAGCCGTACATACTAAAATAGACAAAATTCGCCAAGTTCGTGGTGAATTGCCTATGGAAGTTGCAGATCTTGAAGATGAGATTGCGGGCTTAGAGACTCGTATTGAGAAGATCAGAATAGACTTAGACGATTTAGAAGATTCGATCGTTAAGCGTAAAAACATGATTAAGGATGCCCAAGCTGCTATCAAAAAATATGAGTCGCAGCTGAATGAGGTAAAGAATAATCGTGAGTACGACGCTATTTCGAAAGAAATAGAAATCCAAGGTCTTGAGATTCAGGTTTGCGAGAAACGAATCAAAGAAGCAGAATTTGAGATTCGTAACAAAACAGAAAACTACGATACTACTGTAGGAAATCTTGAGTATAGCAAAAGCGAACTTGAGGGAAAAAAGAAAGAATTGGAAACAATTACTTCTGAAACTCAAAAAGAAGAAGATGCATTGTTAGCAAAAGCTGCTGAGGCTGAAGCGAATATCGAAGAACGTTTGGTAAAGGTATACTACCGTTTGCGTAACTCGTTTAAAAACGGACTTGCTGTTGTTTCGATCGATCGTGATAGCTGTTCAGGATGTCATAATAAGATTCCTGCTCAAATGCAATCAGAAATACGTCAACGTAAGAAAATCATCATTTGTGAACACTGTGGTCGCGTTTTGGTTGATGAAGGAATTGTGTTAGAAATCGAACAAGAGTACGGTTTCTAATCCTCAATAAATAAAGGAAGGTCCTGCTGTAAAGCAGGACTTTTTTTTTGTCATATTTTTTATGCAACTTTGTTGATATACTAACTAGGTCCGCTTACAAAAGTGTAGTTTTGTGTGTGGTAAATTTAACCTTTAAACGTTTATGAATAAAACTCATTTCAAGTTATTTGCTGCCTTTTTGCTCGGTACATCCTTTCTGCAAACAAAAGCGCAAGAAACCCTATTGCTTCGAAATCCAAGTATTAGCGCCAACAATATTGCTTTTGTCTATGGTGGAGATATTTGGATTGCCGAAAAAAACGGAGCTAATCCGAGACGCCTTACAACAAATCCTGGAGTGGAACAGAATCCAATGTTTTCTCCAGATGGCAAGAAAGTTGCATTCACAGGAAATTATGACGGAAATACAGACGTATATGTAATCCCTGTAACGGGTGGTGAGCCCAAACGGATCACTTATCACCCTTCTTCGGATGTATTGCGGGGATGGCTCAATAATGATGAAGTATATTATACGACATCTCGTGATTTCACCTATGCTTTAAGTCCACGATTATACAGTTCCAATATTCAAATGTCAGGAATGGACAAGGCGCTTATTATGCCTGAAGCGACTCAGGGAAGCCCTTCTGCTGATGGTCGTTACTGGGCTTATATCAAAAACACTGACCCTACTGAAAGAGATCGAGTTGCCTTTAAACGCTACCGGGGTGGTGGTATGCCGACAATTTGGATCTTCGATACGAAAACCAAACAAATAGAAGCTATTCCGCAGGTTAAAAGTAATGATGTTAAACCATTATGGTTGGGAAATAAGATCTACTTCCTTTCCGATCGTGATAAAATTGTTAACATCTATAGTTATGATACCAAATCCAAAAAGGTAGAAAAGCTAACGGATTTTAAAGATTACGATGTGCGTTCGCTGAATGGAAATGGGACTGAGTTGATCTTTGAATATGCTGGCGTATTAAATACGCTAAATCTGAGCGATAATAAAGTCATTCCTTTGCATATTACGGTGAATACAGATGTAATGTACAAAAGACCGTATTATAAAGACATTAAGGACGATATACGTTATGCTACCCTATCGCCAACAGGCCAACGGGCATTATTAGAGGCGCGGGGAGAGATATTTACGGTACCTAAGGAGAAAGGTGAAGCCCGAAATTTATCTAATTCTCCGGGTTCTCATGAGCGTTTTCCGGATTGGTCTCCAAATGGAAAATGGATTTCTTATATTTCAGACAAAAATGGATCTTATCAGTTGGTGCTGATGGATCAATTTGGAAAAGATAAACCTCTGTACTTTAACTTAGGAGAAACGAACTTCTATTTCGAGCCAACATGGTCACCGGATTCCAAGAAGTTGTTTTACAATGATGCACATCTTAATCTGTTCTATATTGATATCGCTTCAAAGGCCATTGTTAAAGTTGCAGACGATAAATTGAGCGGTCAAACTGGCCGTGTATCCAATCATTTCCAACCAAGCTGGTCTCCTGATTCAAAATGGATATCCTTTATACGTACATTGGAAAATGGGGTACCCGCTGTGTTTATGTATAACTTGGATACAAAGAAAACTCAGCAAATTACGGATGGTATGAGCTCTGCACGTAGTACAGCTTTTTCTCAGGATGGTAAATATCTATTTTTTACAGCGAGTACAAATACAGGGTTGACAAATTCTGGCTTACATATGTCCGCGGTGCAGCGTAATGTTGATTATGCCGTATATGGCTTTATTTTATCCAGCAAAACGCCATCATTCTTTAAGAATGATAGTGATGAGGAACAAATCCGTGAGGATAAGGTGGATAGAAAGGAAGAAGGAGATGGTGATAAAAAAGATCGTGTAAAAGAAAACGATAAAAAATCACCTAAAAAGGATAAAAAGGAAGAGGCAGTGGCAAGTAAGCCCATTGATAAATCTATTCAAGTTGACTTCGATCGTATAGAAAACAGAATAGTTGCCCTCCCTTTACCTGCTGGACCTTATTGGAATTTGAATGGTTTAGTGCCAAATCAATTGACTTACCAACGCGGGGGAACAATCGGAGCATATGATTTTAAGGATCTCGAAAACAAAACCTTAGTGGAAAATGCCCGTAGTTTTGTTATTAGCGCCGATGGTAAGAAGATGTTATATCAAACGGGAAATGGATTCAATATTGTAACAGCTGGGCAAAAAGTAGCCTCTCCTACTGCCGGCGAAGTTAAGCTAGGCGGAATTCAGCAATTGGTGGATCCCGCTGCCGAATGGAAACAGGTATTCAATGAAGTTTGGTCAATGCAAAAAGACTATTTTTATGTTGAAAACATGCATGGTGCTGACTGGAAAGCGATGAAAACCAAATATGAAAAATTCCTGCCTTTTGTAAACCATCGTTCTGATCTTGGTTATTTATTGAATGAAATGATGGGAGAAATGGTCGTGGGACACAATTATATCTATCCTGGAGATCAACCTTCCACGCCGTCGGTTTCAGTTGGTGTGTTGGGAGCAGATTATACGTTAAAGAATGGTTACTATCAGATTGCTAAATTGTTTACGCGTCTTGAATGGAATCCATCGTTCAAAGCCCCATTGGCTGAACCGGGATTAAACATCAAAGAAGGAGACTATATTGTTGCTGTTAATGGTGCTGAATTGACTGAAGATGAGGATATCTATAGTTTATTTGACAATACTGTTGGTAAACAAGTTACGTTGAAGGTCAATTCAAAACCTTCATTGGTCGGCGCTCGTGAAGTAATCGTTAAACCGATCTCGTTTAGCGACGAGATGAATTTGCGGAGCATGGAATGGGTTGAAAGGAACCGTAAGAAAGTAAATGAATTGAGTAATGGGCAAATAGCTTATGTTTACATGCCAAATACCGGTGCTGAAGGTTATACCTATTTCAATCGTTATTATTTCGCTCAGATGGATAAAAAGGCTCTTCTGATGGATGAAAGAAACAATGGTGGTGGCTGGGTGGCCGATTATGTCATTGATCTTTTGTCCCGTGAACTGATTGCTGGTTGGGGAATTCGTGATGGAAAAGGATTTACTACACCAGGAAATGGTATTTATGGACCTAAAGCCATGATCATTAATGAAAATGCAGGTTCAGGTGGCGATATGATGCCTTATATGTTCCGTTTTAAAGGGCTGGGTAAATTGGTTGGTCGTACGACAATGGGGATTTTGGTTGGCATAAGTGGCTATCCTCCTTTATTGGATGGCGGCCGTATTACTTCGCCAAACTTCGGTGTATATGACCTCAAAGGAAATTGGATTATTGAAAATGAAGGTGTGGCTCCTGATGTATTTATCGAACAATTGCCTAAAGATCTTTTGGAGGGTCGTGATCCTCAACTTGAAAGAACGGTGAAGATATTGTTGGAAGAAATGAAAACGTATCCTTACAAAAATTTACAAAAACCAGCCGATCCTATTCGGGTGAATTAAAAGAGTATAAATCTAAGGGCTTTGAAGAGATTCAAAGCCCTTTTTTGATCATATAGTTTGTATGTAACTGCATCCATATCCGAGATGATTGAATATATCTCGTGTAGTTTTTATCGTAATTAGATCATATCATTCGTTTTCATTAGGCCAATACAAATCAGATGCTAAAATTTGATTGGACATGACAATTTTAATAAATCTTGCTTTTATTGTTATCTTTAACTGATATTTACTAGATATGTTTCCTGAAAAAACACCCCATCCGTTTCAATCTTTATTACGTTTGATCTTAATGGTTATTGGTTTTTCCATTCTTTCGCAGATTATTGCCATTCTGATTATTGCAAGTTATTATTCATTTACAGGGCAGGTCTTCTCCTTGGAGTCTATATTGAATGGATCTGCCAATGATATGCGATTTATGTTGTTAATGAGTAGCTTGGGATCTTTTGTTGTGCCAGCTTATCTGATGAATACACGCGAAGGATATGGTAAAGCCTATTTTAAATTGAAAAATTGGCCTAGCGGAATGCAATTTGGCTATATATTTTTAGCAATGCTTTCTTTTATGCCTTTGATGAGTCTGATCGGTCATTGGAATGAATCCTTACAATTGCCCGATAATATGCAATCTTTGCAGCGTTGGTTGGAGCGTAGTGAAAAGGAATCGGCCGATTTAATCAAGGTTATTATTATGGAGTCGAGTGTATCCGGCTTTTTGTATAATATTGTTATACTGGCTTTGATTCCGGCCATAGGTGAAGAATTGTTGTTCCGCGGTGTTTTGCAAAAAATAATGGGAAGATGGTTGAGCAATCAGCATGTGGTTATATGGCTTGTTGCCATTATTTTCAGTGCGATACACCTGCAATTTTTTGGTTTTGTTCCCCGCATGTTATTGGGCGCTTTTTTTGGCTATCTTTATGTATGGAGCAAGAACATCGTACTGCCCATTTTTGGACACTTTGTCAACAATGCCGGAGCCACAATCGGGGCATTTTATTACGTAAGAGAGGGTAAGAGTTATGATGAATTCAATGCATTTGAATTGCAATCTTGGTGGATATATCTTGTAGGCTTCATTTTTACTCTTATTTTTGTATTCTTATTTTATAGATCAACGCAAAAAGAAAATAATGGAGAACGATTGGAAAAAAATTAAAACATATACAAATGCGATTCAGGCCGAGATAGTCAAGCAAATGCTGGAAGAAAATGGTATTCCTACTGTCGCAATGAATAAACAAGATTCTTCTTATTTATTTGGGAAAATTGAACTCTATGTCAGTGAAGGATCTATTGATCTGGCCGAAACATTAATTGAGGAAGCAGAAAGAGGGCTTTAAGAGATGAAAACAAGAGCAATAACGGGAGTAATCTTTGTGGCTGTCATGATAGCTGCCACTCTTTTGGGCGCTTATGTCTATTCCATTTTTTTTACACTGCTCAGTACATGGTGTCTTTATGAATTCTATGGAATAGTTTCATCCGAAGAACGCGCCCCAAATAAGTGGATAGGCATAACACTGGCCTTACTCTTATTTGTTTTGGGCTCATTAGTTTCGATGGACCTGCTTGCGGTAAAATTTTTAGCACTGATTATCCCATTTATAAGTGCGACTTATATTATTTCACTTTTTCAGAAGAGAACTTTTCCTTTCAATGATATTGCCTATACTTTTTTGGGTATAGCTTATGTTACATTGCCTTTCTTCCTATTTTCCAAATTAGGGTTTCTGCAAGGTACTTTTAACTATGTACTGCCCTTAGGTTTTTTGATCTTATTGTGGACAAACGATACCGGGGCATATCTCGCTGGACGAAGCTTTGGAAAACGTAAATTATTCGAACGGATCTCACCAAAGAAAACATGGGAAGGTTTCTTTGGGGGCTTGATTTTGGCTATTGTTGCTGCTGTAAATCTGGAAAAATATTTTGGTTATCTTCCACTTTGGCAATGGGTAAGTATTGCGGCAATTATCAGTATTGTTGGAACATTGGGGGATTTAGTAGAGTCTATGTTAAAGCGTAGTTTGCACGTAAAAGATTCCGGAAATATATTGCCTGGACATGGTGGTTTTTTAGATAGATTTGATGGGTTGTTATTAGCGGCACCTATGATCTATGTTTTCTTAATTTTAATCAATTGATTGTATTATGAGTCACATTCAAAAATCTACATTTGATTTTTTAACGGAATTGAAAGCCAATAATTCTCGGGAGTGGTTTGCCGATAACAGAGCTAAATATGAAGCTGCATTGGCTGATGTGAGAAATTTTTTGACAGATTTAATTCCTGCATTGAGCGAGTTTGACCCTAAAATTAATACTTCCATTCAAGCAAGTAAATGTTTGTTTCGCATTTACCGGGATACACGCTTTTCAAATGATAAAACTCCTTATAAAAGTTGGTTTGGGGCAGGAATTTCTGTTGATGGAAGAAAGTTGCAGGGACCAGAGTACTATATTCATATTGGAGCGGAAAATTCATTTATCGCCTGTGGGTATTGGCGTCCTGAAAAGCAACATTTAGAGGCAATAAGACAAGAAATTGATTACAGTGGTGATAAATTGGATGAAATTTTAAAAACAGTATTGACTGGCAGTAATATTACGCTTTTCAAAGAAGATTTACTGAAACGTGCACCGGCCGGCTATAGTGAAGATAATCCGTTTATTGACTTTATCAAATTGAAAAGTTTTGTGTTGGATAGATCTTTAACTACAAAGGAGTTATCTGCAAAAAATGCGCTGGATAATATCGTGGCTTCCTATAAAAGTATGCTTCCTTTTAAAGAGTTTTTACAAGAAGCCATCGATACAGAATAATTATTCAGGCAAGCTGATTTTGCCCATACAGACAGCGGGAGAGTCTTTAATTTGCGCTACATTGGATTTGTTGCCTACCAAAGTCTCATTTGCTAATAGCGCAAAGAGAACGGCCTCTTTTGCATCTGGGTTGATACCCAATGTTGCAAAACTTTCAACGTTACAAGTAGGTAGGCTCCTTTTGATGTAATCGAACAGCAATGGATTGTGTAGTCCACCACCACTAATGTACACCGCTACATCGGATAGCCCTTTTGACTGCTTGCGAATGCCATTGACCATCGCATGAGCAGCAAAGCGATTGAGGGTCGCCATAACATCCTCATGTGGAATATGGCTTGTTTTCGAACAATCCTGTGCCCTTGCGAGATAAGCGAGATTAAATAGTTCCGGCCCAGTGGTTTTTGGAAAGGGCAGCGTTAGAAACTCCTCCGTTAATAATTGATTCAATAGCGCATCATTTACTTGGCCCTTTTTAGCCATATAGGCATCTTTATCCATTTCCTGATCAAAATTTACCTTCATGTATTGGTTCATCATTGTATTGCCTGGACCGAGATCTGTCGCATAAGCTTTCGACTTTGTTTGATGGCTTGGGATAAATGTGAAATTAGAAATACCGCCAATATTCAATAAGAATCGATTTTCTGTTGCATGCGAGAAAAGAAGGTAGTCGCCATAGGCTGCCAAAGGTGCCCCTTCTCCTCCTGCAGCAATATGTTTTTGCCTAAAGTCAGATAGGGTTATGATACCTGTATCTACCGCGATATGATCTCCATCTCCAATCTGTAAAGTGCTGTTGGGCCAGTTGCGGTCTTTGGTCAACGATTGAGGAGCATGGTATACGGTTTGCCCATGGCTGGCTATACAATCAATCTCACTGCTTGATAGATTCCATTGTTGCAATGCTGTGTTGATTAATTTGGCATGCGTGACTCCAATATAAGCATGGAGTCCCGAAAATAATTGCTGGTCGATATTTCGTTTTGCAAAAACTTCACGCACCCGCTCTCTAAAATCATCCTCATAAACCATTGTAGTAAAATTCTCGAGCTGTATTTTCGTTGTTTTACCTGCATTTTCTATGCGGCACACGGCGATATCAAGACCATCCAGGGATGTTCCGGACATCAGGCCAATAATACGACGTTCTTTCTTTTGTGAAATTTGGTAAAGTCTTTCGATTTGAGGATTCATAGCTTAAAAATAAACACAAAAATGTTATGATGAATATCATTTTTGACAATTGAAGATATTTTGTAACTTCACGGCATTAAAAATCAAAAAATTAAATACAATGAATTTTCCAGCAGAATTGAAATACACCAAAGATCACGAATGGATTCGTGTTGAAGGTGATGAAGCAGTTGTAGGGATTACCGATTTCGCTCAACGTGAATTGGGTGACATCGTTTTTGTTGACATAAACACTGTAGGTGAAGAAGTAGCCGCTAATGAAGTTTTCGGTACAATTGAAGCCGTAAAAACAGTTTCTGATTTGTTTTTACCTGTAGCAGCTACGATTTTATCGGTGAATGAAGCTATTGATGCATCTCCTGAATTGGTCAATTCTGATCCTTATGGTGAAGGCTGGATTGTTCGTATTAAATTGAACAACGCTGCTGATGTTGACGCTTTGTTATCTGCTGATCTGTACAAAGAAGAGATCAACGCATAAATTTGATATATAAAAAAATAAAATAGGGGCCTTTTGGCCCCTATTTTATTTTTCGTCGTTTATTGGGTTTTTAAGGTGGTCTTTATTTTTGCTTCAGGCATATCCACGGCACTTGTCATTTCTGTACTCGTGGTAAGACAGGTCTTTTTATCCAAGACATAGAAGCCCTGTACGTTGCCTACCTGATTTGCATCCGGACCGAACATTTTTCCTTCAACATTTACTTTATAGCCTAGCTCATTTGCTTCTATTAAAGTCATTTTGTTTTCTACTGAAATGCCTGAATCATCTGATTCAGTTTTGGATGTCCAAGAATCACCTATTTTAATCGGCTGTTCAGGCAATACTGTAGTTATATTTTCGAACATACTTTTATCAAATGGCATGTTAATGCCCTCAGGCAACTTGATATCGGAAGATTTGCCAAGTTGATCAACATTAAAGCTAATGCTATTTTCGAGCAACTTGCCTAAGGTCGCATGCATCTGTTTAGAAAATTCATTGGCCTCGGGGTTTTTAGAGTCGTAAGTCATATCCATTCCTGCCATATTCATTTTCATGTTGATTCCGGTATATTTAAGATCGAACGCAAATATGTTGTCTTTTTTCGTCGTATTGGTGATATCAAAGCCCATATTAAGGTCTGTCACCATTTTTTGGCCAGCAGCGTCAATATCCATGGTCATCACAAGATTTTGTGATATTTTTTTCCCTGAATCGGGATTTACGCGTAATGTGTATTTCTTTTGTGCGGAAGCAGATATCACGAGAAATGCAAATACAGCCATTAAAGAGGCAATTCTTAATTTTTTCATATATGGAATTTTAATTTTTTTAGTAAGCAACAATTGGCCAGTTTAAATATAAAAAAAAATCCCTTTCACACAGTAAAAGGGATTTTAATTTTTTTAAGGATGTAATTCGTATTACTTCTTGATATAAGATACTTCTTTCACAGCTTTAACAACTTTCTCAACGCTAGGTAAAGCAGCTTCGATCAATGTTGGAGCATAAGGAAGAGGTACATCTGCACAATTTACGCGGATAACTGGGGCATCTAAGTAATCAAATGCATTACGTTGTACATTGAATGCTAAGTCGGTAGAAATAGACGCTAGTGGCCATGCTTCTTCCACGATTACCAAACGGTTTGTTTTCTTAACAGACGCGATGATTGTAGGGTAATCGATAGGACGTACCGAACGCAAGTCAATCAATTCAACGCTGATACCTTCTTTTTTCAATTCTTCAACTGCAGGAATGACAACGCGAGGAAGCATTTTACCAAAAGACACAACAGTTACATCTGTACCTTCTTGGATAATATTAGCTTTTCCGATTTCTAAGTAATATTCTTCTTCAGGAACTTGTCCTTTATCACCATACATGACCTCAGATTCCATGAAGATAACAGGATCTGGATCGATAATAGCTGATTTCAATAAACCTTTAGCTTCATATGGGTTCGAAGGAACCACAACTTTTAAACCTGGTGTATTTGCAAACCAGTTCTCAAAGTTTTGAGAGTGTTGTGCTGCAAGCTGACCCGCATTTCCTGTAGGACCACGGAAGACCATCGGAATAGAGAACTGTCCACCACTCATCGAGTGAATTTTAGCTGCCGCATTGATTACTTGGTCAATTGCAACAAGTGAGAAGTTGAATGTCATGAATTCAACAATTGGCTTCAAACCATTCATTGCCGCACCAACAGCAATACCAGCAAAACCAAGTTCAGCAATAGGTGTATCAATGATACGCTTTGCACCGAATTCATCAAGCATACCCTGACTTACTTTGTAAGCTCCGTTATACTCAGCAACTTCTTCTCCTAATAAAAATATTTTGTCGTCTTTACGCATTTCTTCGTTCATTGCTTCACGAAGTGCTTCTCTGAATTGTATTTCTCTCATCAGTTGTAAAATAGTGTCAATTTTTAGATTACAAATCTACTATTTAAAATTGATATTTTGAAGATTTGAACCTGCTAATTCTATAGTTTTATGTCATTTTTTAATAAGTAAATGACTTTTGTATTAAATTTTTGAATAGAAGTTGTTCAGATAGTCCAATGTCTTTATAAGTGCCTTATTACTATTCATTATCGCCAATGGAATGTTCCACGTGGCACGGTTCCTTTTCTCCACGTAATTCGAAATTCCACGAATCTCGATTACGGGAACAGTCATTTTGTCGGCAGCATAGAAAACAGCGGCTCCCTCCATACTTTCAATAAGGCTATCAGGATGCAGTTTTTGAACTTTTTCAATACTTTCTGTACTACCATGGACTTTGTTTACGGTAATTCCTTCCCCCTGCTTTAAAAAAGGAAGCCTAAGTTCCTTGTCATTCAGGAAACACGAAGTAAATTTAGACTTTCCATAGCCCAATTGATCTATTGGAATAAAATTATGACCGTCTTCCGCGCCCAGTTCAACAAATGATTCCGAAACGACTTGAACAACTGAGCCTATTTTAATATGTCGGTCCAAACATCCCCCTATCCCGATATTAATGAGGAGATCATATTTTTTTTCATGTAGCACTCTTCCTAGCTCAAAGGCTGTGGCCACCATGCCCACACCAGTGATTAGGGTATCGCATTGACTGTAATTTGGCACCACTTCCAGAAAAGGCTGCAATTCAAATGAAGTAGCCGCAATCACTAATATTTGCATGATAAATTCGTTTTTGATGGAAAATTACAAATTATATTGCAGGCATACCTTTTTTTAGCATAAAAATAGCGAGCTAGGAATTCGTCCTGCTTACAAATTTGAGCTTGATTATAATAATAAGGTTAACTGATTAGTTGCTACGAAATCATTTTTGATCATCGAGTCCGAACGGTGCCATTTTTAGCCTATTGAAATCAGAAACAGCTATGACCTTCTTATATATTAGTTTAGCTTTTATATACCTTTAGTTTAGAATTTAGTTAGGTTTAATTTAGGTCCAACCTATACTAAACCTAAACAAAACCTAACTAAAACCTAAGTAAAACCTAATTAAAACATAAAGAATATCATGTTAAAGTATCCGCATTATCCGGCAACACTTTTGTCAACAGGGTGCATACAAAAACTCACTGCGAAGTCTTAGCAAATTAATTCCCGAAATCATGTTACAGCTAAGAATAAGGAGCTTTTTATCCCTGTGTGATGACAAAAGGCGGAAGGCACTCCATTATATTACTATATTCTGACTTCATTCCTTAAATTGAGATGTTTTAATTGCTCTTAATGCCTTATCTTTGTATCATTATGGTATTTATAACTCGTCGCGAACGTTTCTGTGCTGCGCACAAGCTCTATCGTGAAGACTGGAGTAAAGAGCAGAATGAACAGGTATTTGGTCTTTGCTCCAATCCAAATTGGCATGGACATAATTATGATCTTTATGTAACAGTTAAAGGAAAAGTCAATCCGGAGACTGGTTTTTTGATCGATTTAAAGATCATGAAAGAAATAATCAATCGTAGTATCATTGACAAAGTCGATCACCGTAATTTCAATTTAGATGTTGATTTTATGAAGGGAGTCATGGCTTCTACGGAGAATATCGCAATCGAAATATTTAAGATCTTAAAACCGCTGTTTGATGAACAGGGTGTGATCTTGCATAGTGTCCGTTTGCATGAAACAGAAAATAATTACGTCGAATATTTTGGCGATTAATCTTTAATACATTTAAATAGTAGAAACTATGAGTCAACACTCATTTGACAACGAAGAGTTGGATGGATATATTAAGATCGACAAATACAATACTGAAAAGGTAGATCGCATCGCTGCTCATTATACAGATATATTGGAATGTCTGGGGGAAGATCCAAAACGTGAAGGTTTGGTGAAAACACCAGAACGTGTCGCAAAGGCATTCCAATTTTTGACACATGGCTATGATATCGATGCTGCGGAAGTGTTACGGGGAGCAATGTTTGAGGAGGACTACAGTCAAATGGTCGTCGTCAAGGATATTGAAGTATATTCTCTTTGCGAGCATCATATGTTGCCTTTCTTTGGTAAAGCGCATATCGCATATATTCCCAATGGTCATATTGTAGGTTTAAGTAAAATACCACGTGTCGTTGATATTTTTGCGCGTCGTCTGCAGGTTCAGGAACGTCTTACCAATGAGATCAGAGATTGTATTCAAGAAACTTTGGGCGCTCGTGGCGTAGCTGTGGTCATGGAATGTAAGCACATGTGTATGGCCATGCGTGGTGTTCAGAAACAGAATTCTGTAACCACCACCTCTGCATTTACTGGAGCATTTCAAAATGATGTCACAAGATCCGAATTTTTACGCTTGATCACTGCTGATCTTGCTTAATATATTTGTTGTTTAATAATAAAAAATAGCCCGCTAAAATATCACCTTTTAGTGGGTTATTTTTTTGATGAAATTTGGAAACAAAATAGAAAATCAAAAAATGGCAATATGGCTTTTTTATGCTTCTGAGGCGATTTCCGAAAAATGCTCTTTACAAAAGGATAATTGTATTTAATTGATATTCAGTTTTTTGTAAAAAAAAGTTTTTATCATAAAAATGTTTTTTGGTACCTTTGTGGTTATGGAAATTGTTGCCGACGATTTAGAGTCCTATTTGGAACATACTACAGACGAGGAAAATTCGTTACTGAAAAGGGTAAATCGGGAGACATATTTGAAGGAAACAATGCCCCATATGTTATCTGGACACTACCAGGGAAGAGTTCTTTCTTTATTGAGTAAAGTGGTTGCTCCGAAACGTATTTTGGAAATAGGAACGTTTACGGGATACGCAACGTTGTGTCTCGCAGAAGGGCTGCAGGAAGATGGGATATTGCATACTATCGATATCAATGCAGAGCAACAAGAACGCGTCCAAGGTTATTTTGATGAATCGGCATTTGCTGATAAAATCAAATATCATATTGGAGATGCAGCGGTAATACTACCTACATTAGATGAAACATTTGATTTGGTATTTATCGACGCGGACAAAAAGAGAAATTTATATTATTTCGAAACGATAATAAATCAAGTTCCGTCTGGGGGACTTATTTTGATTGACAATGTCTTATGGAAAGGTAAGGTGTTAGATTCAAAACCAGACAACCAAACAAAGCAGATCATTGATTTGAATGCACGTTTAGCTCAGGACAAGCGCGTAGAAAAGGTAATATTACCGATTCGAGACGGACTTTTTGCCTTGCGCAAGAAGTAATTTGTGAACTAAAACATTCTTCATGAATTTAAAACAATTAAAAAGCTTTGTACTGTTACTAGCTTTGGGAACTTTTGGATTAACAAAAGTTTCAGCTCAAAGTAATGCGGCATATGTCGATAAGTACAGTCCAATAGCAAAAGAAATGATGGAGGAACATGGTGTTCCAGCATCGGTTATCTTAGCCATCGCTATGCATGAAAGCGGAAATGGTGGTAGCAGGGTAGCAAAAAATTTGAATAACCATTTTGGTGTCAAAGGAAAAAACAACAGTACCGTTATTCGGTCAGCTTACAAAGGTTATCGGTCTGTAATGGACTCGTATGATGATTTTGTAGGAATAGTAAAAAGAAAAAAGACTACTCAGAGTCTTTTTGAAAAACATCCCGGTGAAAAATACGAAGCTTGGGTAAAAGCGATTGCTCGTTCGGGCTACTCTACGAGTAAAGGTTGGACAGCAAAAGTACTCGCTACTATTAGACAATATCATTTGGATATGTTTGATAATGATGCTAAGCAAAATAGATTCTCGTCAACAAAAAAATAAGCGCGATAGTATTGCATGAAGAAGTTTTTTTATGGCATGTTTGTATTCATGATGTTGATTACATCATGTTCAAGCCGGAGAGGCACAATTTCCTCCACTAAATCTGGCTCCAATTCAAAAACTTCTTCATCCTCTTCTGTGGGGCGACCTACCATGGCTGGCAACGACTATATTGCTCATTACAAAGATGTGGCCGTTGCAGAAATGAATAAATATGGTATTCCTGCGAGCATTAAACTTGCTCAGGCTTTACTGGAATCCGGTAATGGTAACAGTTATCTTGCGCGTGAGGCTAATAATCATTTCGGTATTAAATGTGGCGGAGTTTGGAAAGGAAAATCCGTGACTCGTCCCGATGATAATATCAATGACTGTTTTCGGGTTTATGAAAATCCCGAACAATCTTTTCGGGATCACTCAGAGTTTCTGTTACGACCGCGATATGCGGCACTCTTTAAGTTGGATAAGAACGACTATAAAGGCTGGGCCAAAGGCTTGAAAGCGGCTGGATACGCCACCAATCCGCGTTATCCTGAATTGCTGATCGAAATGATCGAAAGATATCATCTTGATCAATACGATCGCGGTGAATCGCCACGTGAAAAGGTTGTACGTGAAGAGACTGTTCAGGTCGAGATCGTACAGAATGTACAAGAAACCCCTCCTACCGTCGTAAAGACAGAAGAAATCAAGAGCCCGGTAGCTATGCGTATTCATGAGGTTAAAGCGCAGGATACGTTATATTCGCTCAGTAAGCTGTACAATGTATCCGTTGATCAGATCAAATCCCTAAACGGTCTTACCGATGATGCCCTATCTTTAGGTCAGCTATTGGTTATATCTAAATAGTTACGCTTTAAAAGATGTTAAATATTTCGCTTTTGTACAGCGATATAGTAGTTTTACGAAAGTGTTACTACAGCGATATATTTTTCTACTTATTGCCCTTGTTGGCTTTACTTCTTCACTTTTTTGCCAAGATAAAAAAGTCGAGGGTATTGTTTTTGATAAAAATACCAAACAACGTATTGGAAATGTGAAGCTGGCGAACTTGCGTACCGGGGAGGTCAATTATAATACTATTAAAGGAGAATTTGTCTTTAATGCACAGCTAGGAGATCATATTGTTGCGCTATGTAAAGGCTATTTTTCAGATACTCTTCAGGTGGATAAGCGTGGATTGTTGCTATTTCATTTGGTACGTGAATCGTTTTATATTGATGAAGTTCAGGTTTTTGCACGCAAGACGCCAGAAGAAATTCTGAAAAAAGCAAAGGAGGATTACGAGAAAGCGTATCGTCTTGCGGGTTATGGTGACGTATTTTCTGTTGGTCAAAATGGTGCTGGATTAAGCATCAATTCAATCTATAGTTTATTTAGCAAGGAGGCCAAAAGAGCACGTCGACTAACTAAAACCATTGAAAATGACTATAAGGAAAATGTGATCGATTATAAATTTTCGAAAGAGCTTATCAGCAAGATTACTGGACTAAATAGCGATGAAGCAGAACGATTTAGAAGGATATTTAGACCCTCCTATTTCTTTGTTCTCTCAGCGAGTGATTATGAACTGGCGAATTATATCAAGGATTGTTATTCACAGTATCAATTGAACCCTTCGCAATATTTTATTGAGCCTTTTCCAACAATTAATTATAAATTAGTACCGTAAACAAAAAATAGACGTTTTCAGAATGAAGTTATTCAATTTTGTCGGCATGGCTCTGCTTTGCCTTTCTATTACCAGCTTAAAAGCACAGGATCTGAAAGATCTTCGCGCTAAGCCAGATACCGTAATTTCTGTACAGAAAGAGCAACCATTAAATATTAAAACGATTCGTCCTATAGTTCCAAAACTAAACTTAGAGGTAGACTATTGGAAACATTGGACAAAATTTGGGATCAATTTAAATCAGGCGTCATTTAATGATAATTGGAAAGGTGGCGGTGTTGGTTCTATTGCTGTAGGATTGAATGCGAATCATAAATCGGATTATACGAAGGACAATTTCAATTTTGTGACCGAAGTTGATTTACGTTATGGAAAGATAAAGAATACCAATAATATTGCGAAGAAGAATAATGACCGTATATTTTGGGATAATAAGCTTTCTTATAAATTGTCTGCCAATTGGGCATTGTTTACGTCGGTGACATTTGAGTCGCAATTTGATGCGGGTTATAAGTATAAAACGGTTAACGGCAGAGATACAATAGACTATATTGAGAATGCGTTTATGGCACCAGCTTATCTGACAGAATCTTTCGGTCTTGAGTATAAGCCTAGTAACGAATTTTCCCTACGTTTCGGTACAGGTACTGCACGCCAGACTTTTATCTTGGATGAGCGTGTTAAGCCTCGTTCTGGAGAAGGTTTCTTTGAGAAATATGGCTATTATAGAGATCCTAACAATCCAAGTGCGGGTACTGGTGAACGATTTGGTGTAAAGGAAGACCGCACTTTTGCCAATGCACTGGCATTCCAGCTAACGGGTAACCTAGACAAAAACTTCACAGATAAACTGAATGTAAAGGCTCGTTATAACCTTTTTGCTGATTACGAGAAACTTTCCAATCCTACACACCGTCTGGATGTAACTGTAACGGCAAAAGTCACGAGAGTCATCAATGTGAACTTAAATGGTATTATGATCTATGATCCAGATGTTATTTCAAGAGTACAGTTGAGCCAGTCGCTGGCAATGGGTATAGTCTATAGTTTACCAAAATAATGTTTAGGTCTGTGTCAATAGGGATATTGCTTTGTTCATTGCTGTCTTTGGCAAGCTGCAAGTCGAAGATACAGCCGGTGGTTGCAAAACCGCTAGTTGCGTCATTTGCTTCTGCATTGGTTGTGGAAGAGAAAGTCGAAGCTAAGCCAGATACCAATTTATTGACACCTGAGGAAAGAAAGGTTGTTTTTTTACAGAAATCTGGAAACCATCCTTATTGGCGCCAAGAGGAAGCCATACATTATGATGTTCGTAAACCTAACTATGTCATTATTCATCATACAGCACAAGATAGTATTGGGCAGACGATCAAAACCTTTCAGATTCCAAGAACTAAAGTGAGTTCACATTATGTCATTGGCCGGAATGGGGAGATTATACAAATGTTGAACGATTATGTTCGGTCTTGGCATGCGGGGGTGGCAAAATGGGGTTCTATTGTCGACATGAACTCCTGTTCTATAGGTATAGAATTGGATAATAATGGTAGGGAGCCTTTTCCTGAGGCACAAATTAATTCATTGATGACTGTGCTTGATACCTTGAAATCGCGTTATTTAATTCCAGCAAATAATTTTATTGGCCATGCTGATATCGCTCCATCACGCAAGAATGATCCAAGCGTTTTTTTCCCGTGGAAAAAGCTTGCAGAACGGGGTTTTGGAATATGGTATGATGAAGGACAGCTTGTGGCCCCTCCTGATAGCTTTAATGCGATAGATGCGCTTAAAATTATTGGTTATGATACATCCAATCTAAAAGCCGCTATCGTTGCCTTTAAACGAAAGTTTGTCGTTCGAGATACAACCCCCGAATTGACCATATACGATAAGAGTGTATTGTACAATATCTATAAAAAATACTGAGCCTGAGCAATCAGGCTTTTTTTTATTCAAGATCCCTTTTGTCCTCTATAGGACGAGGTGCTTTCACCCCCAGTTGTACGATATAGGCGATTAACATGACAGCTAGGCAGCCAATAAGATTTAGCCAAAGAAAAGGAATCTTATTTATCGTCCATACCGCTATCACGATAATTTCGGAAAGAATGGCTGCAAGAAAAACAGCTTTGCCTTGAATTTTCTTCATGTAGAAGGCGACGATAAAGATCCCTAGGATAGTACCATAGAATAGTGAGCCCAGGATATTGACCGCTTCGAGGAGATTACCCAATCTGTTCGCATACAAAGCAACAATAACAGTAAATGTACCCCAGATCAACGTAAATAAACGCGACCACAAAAGTTCTTGTTTTTCAGATGAGGTAGGATTAATAAATCTTTTGTAGATATCAATGGTCGTTGTTGAAGCCAATGAGTTGATAGCACTTGCTGTAGACCCCATGGATGCGAGAAAAATGACCGCTATGAGTAGCCCAATTAGGCCCTTTGGGAAGACGCTCGTCACAAAAGAAAGAAAGACATAATTATTGTCATTCGTTTCCGCTGTTGGGTTGTTTTTTTTGATTAAGTCCAAAGTCCCTTCTTTTACCGCTTGCATTTTTGCATTAAGTTGACCGAGTGAGGATCGATGATCAGCAATTCTTTTTTCATCGTCGTGATCCAATGCTGTATTAAGCTGCTGAACAACAGATTCACGTGTTTTAAACAGCTCGCTATGCTTTTGTTCGAGAATCTGGTAATCAGGAGCATATTTGCTTTCTTTAAGCTTCTTGATCTCGACTTGATTGAAAAAAATGGGTGGCTGATGGAATTGATAATAGGTAAATACCAGAACTCCAATCAACAGGATCGCAAATTGCATGGGGATTTTCAGTAGACCATTCATAATCAACCCTATGCGACTTTCCTTGATCGAAGCCCCTGTCAAATAACGGCCTACTTGACTTTGGTCGGTCCCGAAGTAGGAAAGCTGTAGGAAAAAACCTCCGATTAGTCCTGTCCAAAGCGTATAGTTATTATTGAGGTCAAAAGTAAAATCCAACGCGTTGGTTTTTCCTGATTTTCCTGCAATATGAAGTGCTTTTGATAATCCAATTGACTCTGGCAGGAGATGGATAACTAATATGCCTGCTACGAGTAATGATCCAAAGATAATGCTCATTTGAAGCAACTGCGTATGAGATACGGCTTTGGTTCCTCCATAGGTCGTATAGATAACAACAAAAATCCCTATGGCCAATGTGGTCCAGGTAAGATCAATATGAAGAATGGTCGATATAATTAAAGCGGGTGCAAAGATGGTAATACCTGTTGATATCCCCCGCTGTATCAAAAAAAGAATAGCAGTGAGTCCTCTGGTTTTGACGTCAAAACGTTTTTCTAGAAATTCGTAGGCTGTAAATACTTTTAGCTTATGAAAAATAGGGACAAATGTAATGCAGAGCACAATCATGGCCAACGGAAGACCAAAGTAGAATTGGACAAAACTCATTCCAGAAGAATAGGCTAGTCCGGGGGCAGATAAGAAAGTAATGGCGCTCGCTTGCGTCGCCATTACTGATAATCCGACATGATACCAGGGTAAAGAACGATTACCTAGAAGATATCCATCAATATTTTTTATACCCCTACTCTTATAAATGCCATATATGACAATAAATAAGAGTGTCAGAAATAAAACAATCCAATCTGCTGTACTCATGAATAGTGGTTCGTGAAAATGTACAGAAAAAGGATGAATAAAAATAGCCAGATAACGACTAACCAGTAGAAACGCTTCCAGCTATTCATATTTTTTATCTATCTGAAGGCTTCTGTGGATAGATAACACTATTAAAAATAGCAGCGATAATCAATCCGACAATAGCACCACCGAAGATGCTTAGAAATGTCTCGTTTGCAGTGAATCCAATTAATGCACCAAATACTACAGCAACTAAAAGAATGATTCCTTTTGCTTTGCCAGCATCAATTGTTGTGCAGCTGTTGTCAATCTGATTTTCCATTATTATATTATTTTGATTTTGATAACAAATTTACGAATAATCTATAAGCTCCGGGAATTCCTGCAGGCAATTGTCTGAAAAAAGATAAAGATGTATAAACAAATTTACCTTTTCCATATTGAGCAATGAGTAGTGAGCCGTTGTGCAAGGGTTCACCGGGATCTTGCATGCTGATCGGAGTGCGGTACTTTTTATCAATATCTTCTGCAAAATATAACCCCCGCTCCTGTACCCAGTGTTCGAAGTCAGCTTCGCTGATCTTGTTCGGGTAATTGAAAATCGGATCATTTTTATCGAAGTGTACTGTCGCAAGTTCATCTGTTACCCGGCTTCTTCCGACGCTAAAAGGAAAAGGACCAAAGTTTTTTGAGATCAGTCCATTGTTTACATTGTATTGCGCTAAAACTGTTCCGCCCATGTTGACATACGCGAGTAGTTTGTTTTGGAGCGGAACAATTTGTTTGTTAACGTTGAATATTCGGACACCAAGAATTACCGCGTCATAGCTAGAAAGATCTGTTTTTAAAGCTTGTTCGTTACTTAACACATCGACTTTTATACCAATGGCCGTCAATGATTCAGGAATTAGATCCCCTGCCCCATGGATGTATGCCACGCTCTTTACGTCGTTGACCAGGTTGATATTGCTCATTTTTATAGCGACATCTGGAAAATAAACAATATTAGGTATATGATTGTAGTCGATGGATTTTATCTCCTTTAAACGTTCTTTGTCTGCCAAGAGGAACCCAAGGGTATCAATGGAAGATTTAGAAGCATCTGATGGTTTTATGCTGATCTCTCTGGAAATTGTACGCTCGCCTTTGTCAAAAGATAGGTCAAAAGATGCCGGTGAAACTTCCCAGCCTTTAGGTACATGCGGTCTGACGTTAAATGTGGTTGTGTTTGCTTGTCCGTTTTTCTGAAAAGTCAGATTCACTTTGACAGTGTGGGCATTTTGTGTAAGTGCCAAAGGGCTGGAACTTTTTGCCGTCAACTGTGGGACGATCACAATGGGGTCATAGATTTCGCCACGAACAGGATCGGTATATTTATATTTTATGGGTTGATTGAGTGTGATATTTTCACCATTGATCCGGAGTTGAAAGGATACCTCTGGAGCATAGGGGTTTTCTGGATAGCCTGTCAGGTTAAAATCACTGACATTAAATTTGCCTTTTCCATGTGGATCAATCAACCAGTATGGTTGTGTCGTCCTGTCGGCATGTATAAGAACCGAGTCTCTTTGTAGCTTGTTTATTTTTAGTGTTTCATGAATGCTATTTCCATTTATTTGGGTCAGCTCAACGGTTACATTTGGACGCCGAACAATAATGGAATGTTCTACTTTGATCTGATCTTCCAAGGCATAGGATGGATTTTTAGCGATACTTTCGAACCAAATTCCACCACAGGCAAGAATTAGTTTTTCAACCTCTTTTTTCTTTTCAGTTTTCCAGTATTCATCATCAATTTGATCCAGTGCTTTGTACAGTTGGATCAATTCAGCAATGATCAATTCGGGTTTATCAATTTGATATGTTTGATTGATGTGGTCAATTAAGGACTCAACTTTACTGCCGTTTTGAATTCTTTTCCATGAGGTGTCAACTCCATCCAAGAGTGTATTTTTTGCAGGTGCACCGTCTACATACTCAAAGTATTCGATTGAAGAGCCACGTTGGCTTGCCGAACCAAAGCCTTGGCTTTTGTGTGATGAACGGCTGTGTGCGGCAATTTCTCCATAAGAGGCTCCTAGAAGAGAATTGTAATCCCCGATATCTATTTTTAACTGATCTTCACGTGTATTGTTTTGACCTCCGAAGTTAGCTGTATTCCAAAGCAAGCGTTTAGCTTTCCAGGGGCGTACAAATTGAAGTTGCTCTGGGAATATATTCGGATCAGCAGCAGCTTTAAAGGCTTCATGTGCTAGAATGGCCGAGGCTTGATGATGACCATGGCCACCCCTTGAATCGGGAGGAAAACGCGTGATGATGACATCGGGCCTAAATTTGCGGATAATCCATACGGCTTCGCGGAGAACACGCTGTTTATCCCAGAATTCGAAAGTTTCCTCTGGAGTCTTCGAGAATCCAAAATCGTATGCTGATGAAAAAAATTGCTCACCTTTATCGATTTTTCGAGCTGCCAGTAATTCCTGCGTTCGAATCAATCCAAGTTCAATACCTTGTTCTGTTCCGATAAGGTTTTGTCCCCCATCACCTCGAGTTAGGGATAAATAGCCTGTTTTATATTTTTTTTCCTGCGCTAGCCAAGCTATTAGCCGGGTATTTTCATCATCGGGATGTGCTGCAAAATAGAGTACCGACCCCAGCACGTTCAGTTTTTCTAGATGAAGTTTAATTTCAGCAGCGTTCCACTGTGGATTCTGTGCTTTAACGATTGAAGTTGACAAGATGCCAGCCAAAATAATGATAACAGAGAGAAAAGGTCTTCGCATGTTTAAAGATAAAAATTTTGATGAACAACGGATTGTTGGAGATTGTAATTTTATTGCGTGTCTTTTTAATTGACAGTCTTTAATTAGCCCACTTGTGACGTTGGTATATTGCTTTGACTTATGGATATTAGGCGAATTAAACTTAGGGCCATAAAAGGAAGCTAGTTTGAGTGACGAGGTAGAGGGATAGATCACTAAATGGTAAAATATAGGCATAAATAAAAAACGGAAATCCCAATCAAGCTGGAATTTCCGTTTAACAATTAAAATATTTTTTCCTGAAACGAATTTTTAGAGAATAGTTATTTTGTCGCTTCGCTCCAAGTGGCAACCTTTAACATAAGTAAATATATGTAGAAAATATTTAGTTCTGTCAGATTACCTTAATTAGTTTTCCACATTGCTAAATTTTGTCAACATTTTAGCTTTTGGAAAACATATAATATAGCGGCGTCATGCGTTTAAGATGCTGCAATACAGCGATATTTAAGGTAAGATAGGTTTTCCGCTACCTTCAAAAAAATCTGTATTGGTCTAAAGCCAATTGTATATTTGTTTGACAAATTTCAATCGATTTTAGTCTCTATGTTTCAAATGCTCAAAAACGACAGGAGCAACCTTTAAAGAAAGTTTCACGCGAATGTTTTTGGGACCAAACACTATTTATCAATGGCACCTAGAACACGCTTCATAAACATATTTAACGCGTCTTTTTTGGAGTTACCTTCTTTAATTAATTTATCTACCTCTACAGCTCCGTATAGGTTTGAAATCAATTCACCAAGAACGTCAAGTTCTTCATCTTTCAAAGGAGCTTCGGTTAAAGCTTCCAGTGTCTCGATTGTTTCCAAGACATAATCTACATCATTCTGCTCGATGAACTCTGTCAAATGCTTAATTACTGGTAGTTTCATTGAATAATTCTACTAATGCGTCTAACTTATTTGTTTGTACCTGATTGACTAATTTACCGTTTTTAAAAGCAGCGAAAGTGGGTAGGTTATTGACATTTGCTAGTTTGCGGGATTCAGGGAATTTTTCTGCATCAGCAATAACAAAAGGTACGCTATCATTTTCGCCAGCCAATTTTTTGAATTTCGGTTTCATGATTTTACAGTTACCACACCAAGTTGCGGAGTACTGAACCATTACAATATCGTTATTGTTTACAATTTCTTGTAAATTATCGTTTTCTAATTCTTGTAACATGATTTTATTTTTAAGGTGATTGTTGGAGAAATCAACAGGAGCCGGGAAAAGCTCCTGTCGAAAAGACACTGTGGTCTTGTATTGTTAGTGTTTAGCTAAATAATCAGCTACACCTTTTCTATCTGCGTTCATTGCATCTTTACCTTCTTCCCAGTTTGCAGGACACACTTCGCCAAATTTCTGTACGTGAGCGTAAGCATCGATCAAACGTAAGTATTCTTTAACGTTACGACCCAAAGGCATGTCGTTTACTGATTCATGGAATACACGGCCAGTTTCGTCGATCAAATATGTTGCTCTATAAGTAACCGCAGAACCTTGTGCCAATGTTCCGTATTCAGGGTGTTCAACTTCTTGAACATCTAAGATTCCTAATATACTTGATAAGTTGCGGTTGGTGTCTGCCAATAGAGGATATTCAACACCTTCAATTCCACCGTTATCTTTTGCTGTGTTTAACCAAGCAAAGTGTACTTCATTTGTATCGCAAGAAGCGCCGATTAAGACTGTATTGCGTTTTTCAAACTCAGCAGCTGCTTCTTGAAAAGCGTGTAATTCAGTAGGACATACGAAAGTGAAATCTTTTGGATACCAAAATAAAAGCACTTTTTTACCTTCTTTAACTGCTTTTTCAAAAATGTTGATCTGTAAATTGTCGCCTAAATAATCAATTGCATCTACTGTAATGCTTGGAAAACTTTTACCTGTGAAACTCATAATATATCTTTCTTTTTTTTGTTGACACAAAGATACAGCAACTCGATCCAAAAAGCGAATTGATTTTACCAATACACTATCGTCAAAATCTATTATGACTAGATTATAACAATAAGTTTTTATTATAATAATGATAGGTTGATCTGATGATTAACAGACCATTTATATGTTGCATGAAAATAAATGAATTCATACTGCGCTAGTTACAGATTTATACCCAAAAATTATTGCAGTTTTGCAAATCAAAAGCTACTTTTGCGACGTTCAATTCTAGAACAGCACAATGCTGGAGGGGTTCCAGAGCGGTCAAATGGGACGGACTGTAAATCCGTTGCTTCGGCTTCGAAGGTTCGAATCCTTCTCCCTCCACCATTTTTTCTTTTCTAAATCCAGTCTATTTTACAGGTTCTAAATTTGCGGTTGATCGTGACTATTCCATCGTACGTGAAACGATTTTGATATATATTTTGGCTATGGTCAATGTTAATCGCTTTGGTATAATGAGTCTATATAGTGGCTACCTCTCTTTTTTAAAAAAATATAACAGGATTTTAGACTAGCTATTGACTTATATATAAAATAAGCCTAAGTTTGGCTTCTGAAAGGCCCCGTAGTTCAACGGATAGAATAGATGTTTCCTAAACATTTGATAGCAGTTCGATTCTGCTCGGGGCTACTGAGAAAAGCGATGGATTTCCATCGCTTTTTTTGTTTATTCAATAAAACTTTTCCTTTTCTTATCAAAATAAATAGGTAATAGAATTGTAAATTTTTATTGGAATGATTATTTTCGGATAATTATTTACAGCAATTTTACTTTTGGCCTGTAATCCGATAATATAAATTGAATGGGAAAATTTTTATTATACCAATTTAGAAAGGTATATGCAGCTAACCCTGCTTTTTTTGCTTGCTTTAGCATTTGGATAGTCTTAATGACAGCTGTTGTTATATTTATTCCGAAGGAAGATGCATTCCATTTTGTGAATACTCGTCATTCATTTTGGGCTGATATTCTTTTTACAATACAGACTTATTTTGGAGACGGTCTTTTTGTTATAGGTGTTTTTATTGCCTACTGCTGTACGCAGCAATGGAATTTTGCCCGAGCTATCCTGGGGACATATATTTTCTCGGGGCTGATCTGCTGTATACTGAAAAACCTTTTCGATGCCGATAGACCGGCAACCGTATTTCATGGAAATCCTACATTCCATGTTGTTTCTTGGTTGCGTGTAGCGCACTTTAACTCCTTCCCTTCCGGACATACAACTTCGGCCTTTGCGCTGGCGGCTACGTTAGGTATTCTCTCAAAAAATAAAGCTTTTGGTATAACTGTATTTATTCTCGCTGCATTAACAGCCTACTCTCGGGTGTATTTGGGGACAGCATTTCGTAGAAGATGTTTGGTTTGGATCAATTTTAGGAAGCGGTACGGCTTGTTTTTATTTACTTGCCATGCCTTATGTCTTGAAAAATAAACGCATGTCATTTAGCACGAGATTTCTTCAGGTCAAACTTTAAATTCAGTAAGAAGATACTTCCATCGTTCGATTAGGTTTGGCTTGTGTCTTTGAATAAAGATAATCGTCCAACCATTATAAACATCAACAGTCCGAAACAGGCAAAAATACCATAGGAATAGCGTAGGCTAAAGACTTCAGCAATATACCCAATTAAAGGTGGTCCCATTAAAAAGCCCAAGTAGCTAATGCTTGAAACCATGGCCAAAGCCACTCCAGAGGGCACATTTTTGTTCTGTCCGGCAATACTGTAGATGGAGGGGACATTGCAAGCTACACCGATACCGACCAACATAAAAGCTAGGGTACAGATGATAAATTCGGGAAAAATAACCGATGTCATCATCCCGATGAACATCAGTAGGCCACTGTACTGCAGGGTCCTTTTTCGGCCCAATTTCCGAATGACAGCATCACCAACAAAGCGCCCAGTAGCCATCATGATCATAAATGAAGCGTAGCCAACGACAACAAATTTCTCTGGCGCCTGAACTATCTCCTTGAAATACACCCCACTCCAGTCGAACATTGCCCCCTCAGTTGCCATGCTGAAAAAGCCGATGATGCCGAGCTGAAGTAAGCCACCTTCTGGTTTAGAGAAAAAACTGCGCTTTTCCTTTTGAGGAGATTTGCCAGGAACCAAATACTTTTGGTTGATTAGTGTATTCGCTGTGACAATGACTAATATGATTAAAAAATGGTAAAAGGTGTTCAGTCCAAAATTCATCGTTAACAAGCCTACTAGTGCTCCTGTGAAACCAGCGATACTCCAGGCTCCATGAAAGGAAGTCATTATTGATTTTTTGAAAACCTGCTCCGTTGCGACACCCTGTGTATTAACAGATATATTACACATATTTCCGGTTACACCAAATAGAAATAGTATGCCTCCTAACTGCCAGGCATTCTGCGCAAAGGGGATGGAGCACAAGACCAAGGTGTAAGCGATGGGTACGATACGCAAAACGCTAGCACTTCCATATTTTGTAACCAATTTTCCTGAAAGAGCCATCGTTGCAAGTTGTCCGACTGGAAGCATTAATAAAATTGTCCCCAATTGACCCTCACTTAAGTTGAGATGAGCTTTGATAACGGGGATGCGGCTTGCCCAAGATGCAAACGCGATACCTTGGCAAAAAAAGAAAAGCGATACCGCAATTCTTATGCGATTTCGTTTCTTATAAAGATCTTCTTCTGAGTGAGTTAACGTTGCGTCCATAGTTTCTGATTTGAGGGTGCAAAGTTAAGGATAAGTATCCCATTAAAAAATATAATGATTCAAAAAATATTTGCATGTTTAGGTTACAATAGGGATACGAAATATGCCTATATTTAAATAGCATATCGGCGTGATGATAATTATATGCGCTAGTTTCGATAATTATCATCTGCCTCAATCTTCCGGTAAGAAAATAATACGATGTGCTTTTTGAATTCGGCTAAACATATTTATTCAATATCATATATTGTACGTAATCATTCCTTGTATAGGAACCGAAAATAGACACATTTGTTTCAGTTTATTTGTATGCATACTTTAATTTAAGAAGATATTCGATGTGGTAGTCAAAATAGAAGAGGTTTGGGCTTCCATATCATTAGAAAATAATAGCAGTGAAATAACGGGAGAAAGTCAACAATTAAATGTTGATGTAGTGAAGGAATAAAAATATAAAATTCTTCGCTATTTCATGGTGGTTTGTTCAATACCTATTCTACCTTTGTATTGGCAAACAACTATTAGCCTCCTAGATAACATGATAAAGAAACTAATTTTAAGTACAGTTCTAGCCTATGCTGGAACAACCTGTGTTATTGCCCAACAACCCACGTTTTTATCCCATCCGACTTTAAGTCCCGATGGAAAGGAAATGGTTTTCAGCTACGAAGGTGACCTTTGGAAAGTTGGAAGTCAAGGTGGTGTTGCGGTACGGTTAACAGGAATGGAAGGAAATGAGATCAATCCAAGAATTTCCCCAGATGGAAAATGGTTGGCTTTTTCCGCCAATCAAAACGGTAATATGGATGTCTATGTAATGCCCTTGGCGGGTGGAGATATAAGGCAGCTGACATCGCATGATGCTTCGGACGAAGTGGACAGCTGGAGCTGGGATAGCAAATCGCTTTATTTCACATCATCGCGTTACAATAGAATGAGCGCTTATCAAGTTGCTTTGGATGGAGGTACGGCGACAAGGTTATTTCCACATGTCTTTAATTATATCAGTAACGTGGTGCCAACTCCTTCGGGAGAATTGTTATTCAATGACAGCTGGGAAGGCTATAGCTCGGCGAACCGCAAGCGATATAAAGGTGCTTTCAATCCAGATATCAAGTCTTATAATCCCAAAACAAAGGCATTTCAACAGTATACAGATTATATCGGTAAGGATTTTTGGCCCACTGTGGACCAAAAAGGAAACATATTCTATGTGTCCGATGAAAGCAATGGTGAGTACAACCTTTATCAACTAACGGGAAAGTCGAAAACTCAATTGACTTCTTTCCAAGAATCAATCAAACGTCCGTTTGTCGCGGCAGACGGTACTAAAGTGGCATTTGAAAAGGGCTATCAGCTTTATATTTATGATGTCAATGGAAAGAAAACCGTACAGCCCAACATCGCACTTAACCGCAATCAAGTGCTAGGAAAGCTGAAAGAGTTTAACATTTCAGGTAACATCAGTAATTTCGACGTTTCTCCGGACGGAAAGAAAATGGCATTTGTATCACGTGGCGAATTGTTCGTTTCGGATATTGAAGGAAAGTTTGTTCGTCAGATGCCCGGTCAGGGAGAACGTGTCATGGAGGTTAAATGGCTTAAAGACAGTAAAACATTACTCTATAGCCAAACGTATCAAGGCTACCAGAACTGGTTTTCACGCACGGCAGACGGTAAAGGTGAGGTAAAGCAATTGACACTAGATCTGCGTAACAACCGTGATATTACATGCAATGCAGATAGGACAAAAGCTGTGTACCTCAGTGGTCGTGATGAAGTACGTATATTGGATTTGACAAGTTTGAAGAGCCAAACAGTAGTTAAAGATGAAATCTGGGCATTTCAAAATTCTTCGCCCTCATTCTCCCCTGATGGAAACTATCTTTTATTCACAGCTATGCGCAATTTTGAACAGGATATCTTTGTGTATAATCTGAAAAATGAGCAAACGACTAATTTGACAAATACAGGAGTCACAGAAGCAGCACCATATTGGTCTCCTGATGGTAAATATATTTATTTTGCGAGTAATAGGACTAAGCCTTCTTATCCTACCGGTATGCAAAACTCCAGCATTTTCCGAATGGCATTGACCAACTTTGACCAACCTTACCGTAGTGCAAAGTTTGATGAATTATTTGTAACACCCGAAAAGAAAGATACAACAGTAAATAAAACTGGTACAGCTAAGAAGGAAGCTGGCGCTAAGGATAAAAAGAAAAATGATGTCGATAAGGGCAAGCCAACCGCGATACCAATAGCCGAACCCAAGAAAGCTGGTTTGGTTCAATTGGATTTAGAAGGACTGCGTGATCGAATTGAGCAAGTGAGTCCTGCATTTGGAACACAATCTAATCCTTTGGTGATACAAAAAGGGGATAAATCCTATCTTTTCTATTCATCCAATCATGAAGGGAAATATAGTACTTATCGTACCGTATATGAGTTGTTTGCACCGACCAAAACCGAAAAAGTCGCTGACGGCGGCATGGAGAATTTTGTAGAGTCGGCGGGAAAATACTTCGTATTGACCCGAGGAACGATTCAGAAATACAATCTTGACTTGAATAAGCTTGATGCGGTTACAATGAGTTTTAAATTCAATCGAGATCTCGAGAAAGAGTTCAATCAAATGTTTTATGAAACATGGGCCAATCTGGAGGAAAATTACTACGATAGCAACTTCCATGGAGTGGATTGGGTTGCGATAAAAAAGAAATATGAAAAGTATCTTCCAGGTATCAACGATAGGACAGATTTGCGCATCCTCTTAAATGATATGTTGGGCGAGCTCAATTCGTCGCATCTGGGTTTCAGTTCAATGGGACAGGAAGAACGTAAGCCGTTTGGTTTTGTAACGAATGAAATCGGTGTGACCTATGATTCCAGCAATCCTTACGAGATCAGCTATATTGTTCCGAATGGCCCCGCGGCAAAGAAAGAAGCTGATATTCATGCGGGTGATATCCTCATCGCGATTAACGGAACAAAATTGAATACGCAGGCAGACCGCGATAGTTATTTTACTTGGCCTTCACTGGAAGAAGAAATTCAATTGACCTTGAATCGTAATGGCAAGGAAATTCAGACAAACATTCGTCCGGTATCAAGCGCCGTGTTTAGAGATCTCCTCTACGACCAATGGATTAGAGATAACCGAAGTCGAGTTGATCAGTTGAGTAGCAATAAGATAGCCTATTCACATATGAAAAATATGTCGGATACTGAGTTACAGCGGTTCTTGATCGACATGGCCGAACAGGAGAATAACAAACAAGGGATTATTTTAGATTTGCGTTATAATACAGGCGGAAATGTACACGATGAGGTTTTAAGATTCCTGTCACAACGCCCTTACTTACAGTGGCAATACCGAGGTGGTAAACGTGCGCCACAAAGTAATTTTGCACCATCTGCCAAGCCTATTGTTTTATTGATTAATGAGCAATCGCTGAGTGATGCTGAAATGACTGCAGCGGGCTTTAAAGCACTTAAGTTGGGCAAAATCATCGGTAATGAGACCTATCGCTGGATTATTTTTACTTCTGCTAAAGGCTTAGTCGACGGATCAAACTATCGACTTCCGTCTTGGGGATGTTATACGCTTGATGGTCAGGATCTCGAACAAACTGGAGTTGCCCCAGATATTCTTGTAAAAAATACCGTACAAGATCGGATGGAAAATAAAGATCCGCAGTTGGAAAGAGCTATAAAAGAAATTCTTGACAGTATAAAATAAAGAAGTTAGCGCTAACATTACTTACTTTAAATAAACTGTCAAAAGTTGCAGTGCCCCCAAAAAGTTAGACACTTTCTGGGGGCATTTTTATGAACCTGATCTTCCGATTTCTGCTATATCGCTCTTCAGCGTATGATGTACTTCATTCGGGCCACCCTTTCCCTAAAAAGTCAACATATAATTTTAAGGTGTGTTATTAATTACCTGTTTATCAGTGTTTAGTGATTTTTGTGCTGTTTCATTATGCAATAGTCGATTTTCCTGCATCCCTTCTCAAAATATAAAAAAAGGAGACAACATGGAAAAGATTATATTACAAGTGAAGGACTCTTGCTCTGCAGAGTGGGATAAGATGACGCCACAAGAACAAGGGCGTTTTTGTGGTCAATGTGAGAAGATGGTTGTAGATTTTTCACAGATGGATGATCAGGAAATTGTAGATCAAATAAAAAAAGCCGGTAAAGGGCTATGTGGTCGATTTTATGAAGATCAGTTGATGCGTGAATTGGATGTCCCTTTTTCTTTTTCTAAAAACCCTATTTGGCAAGGAAGATGGCCGGGGATCGCTGCGGGCCTCTTGTTGGTTGGATCCTTGAGCTTTCATGCTGCTCAAGCACAAAACAAATTGACTGGAGAAGTTGTCGTTGTCCAAACAAAAACAGAAAATGATCAGATAAAGCAGCAGGGGCAGGTTAGCTCATCAACAAATGATAATTCAACATTAAAAGGAAGCCCCGATAGCACAAAAGTAAGCATAAAAGGTAAAGTAGTTTGTGCTGGAAGCGATGTAAGTATGATGGGAACAGAGGTGTCCTTGGGAAATTACCGTACGCAAGTGGATGAAAATGGAGATTTTCAACTTTGGGTACCGCAATCTCTGTTTCGGGTAGATCAGGAGCTCCGTGCACAGATGTTAGGCTATAAAACGGTTGTGATTTCAATCAAAAAGGGGAGTAAAATACAACTGGATAAACCAATAAAAATGGAAGTTAAGCCAATGATTATGGGAAAGATTGCTGTGGCAAGGAAATAAGACGTTATGGAGCGAAAGAATAATTTGTTTAAATGACATATTTGAGTCTGTTTTTCTTATGGGACAGCTGCCAAAAATCTCGCTTGAATGTCATAAAAGTCAAAAAAATATTCTTTTCCACTTGACTTTTTCTACGGTGAACCTTACATTTGGATTATCGAATGACTTCGTAGCTCAGTTGGTAGAGCAACAGACTCTTAATCTGTGGGTCCTGAGTTCGAGCCTCAGCGGGGTCACTTTCAAAAAAGCCGTTTTACAAATGTAGGATGGCTTTTTTCAATACAAGTTGGATTATTTTCCCTAGGCAGCTATTAACTTTAAATCTTTTTTCTAATGTTCAATGTTATAATCATCGGATAACGAATCCATTATTTTTATCAGCTATCCCGTATTATTTCTGCTAGGAAAACATAAAACTCTTTAATCTGTTATTAATTCAGCGAATTTATTACGTAAATTTGTATTTCAGACGATAAGCTTATGGAAGACAAGAAGATTTCGATATTGTACGTTGACGACGAAGAAAACAATCTGTTTTCTTTTAAAGCGACATTTCGACTAAAGTATAAAGTGTTTACGGCAATTAGTGGTGCCGATGCAATCGATATTGTCAAAAACAACCAGATACATATTATCATTACTGATCAACGTATGCCGGAAATGACCGGTGTAGAGTTTTTGGAAGAGATTATTAAGATCAATGCAGCCCCAATGCGTATCCTTTTGACAGGATATACGGACATGGCAGCTGTCGTTGATGCGGTCAATAAAGGAAAAATCTTTCATTACCTCAATAAGCCTTGGAGTGAAGAGGAGCTCGATCAAACGATTCAACGCGCTTATGATGTCTATGCTGAGCGCCAAAAAATTGTGGAGACTAATTCTCAACTTGAGACTTCAAATGATCAGTTGGAGTTTTTGCTTCGGCAAAAGCTACTTTCCTAAAGGATTATAATTTTAGGAAAGTCAACTTTTATTTAAAATGTCTGTTTGCTTTGTGATGCTCTTCGCTGCCATCGCATCGGATTGCCGAAAGTGAAAGGATTATTTGCTCGGTATGACGACGGTAAAGGTTGTACCCTGATTGGGTTGTGATTGTACTTCGATTTTCCCTTGTAGTTTTAAGAGTGCATTCTGAACATTATAGAGCCCAAATCCCATGCCTTTCGCTTGATCACTGGCTCTAAAGAATAATTTAAAGATATCTTCAACATACTCTGGAGATATGCCTATTCCGTTGTCACTCACCATAATTTTAGCTTTACGTTCTGATACGGATACTGAGAGTTTGACGTACTGGTTTTCCTGCCCTTTACGTTGATATTTAAAAGCATTAGAAAGAAGATTATGCAAAATCAGTTCTACAAGTGCTTTGTCTCCGCTAAAGATTTCTTTTTGATCCACTGAAATTTCAAAAGCCACATCCTTATTTTGCGTATACATGCTGTAAAACTGGCGTATGTTGCCAAAGAGCTCTTCGAAATTTATCGTTGACAACATGAGTTCTCCTCTTCGTAAAAGATAATAGTCGCGCAGACTGTCAATATAAGCATCTAAGCTGACCAAGGAACTATCCATTAGTGATAACAACTCATGGATACGATCTATGCTGTCAAACTCTAATCCAAGTTTCACCGCAGAAAGAACCCCGGTCAATGGATCACGAAGATCATGGCTAACGCTATAAGCGAACTTATCTAATTCATCATAAGCTTTTTGTAGCTCTTGATTCTTAACCTCTAGCATGGAGTTTGCAACATAAAACTTATTAGCTTCTTCTATTGCGGAAACGATTTCTTCATTCATCCAGGGTTTTCGGACAAACCTAAAAATATGGCCCTTATTAACTGCATCAATTACAGTTTCCATATTGGCATAAGCCGTTAAAAGAATACGGATTGGTTTTGGAAAATCTTTTTTAATGCGGTGCAAAAAATCGATGCCCATCTCATCCGGCATACGTTGGTCACAGAAGATAATACGGATATCAGGATGAGCATGAAGGATCGTTTCGGCCTCACTCGTATTGGATGCTGTATGGATAGCGTAATCGTATCTAAAGTTCGCTTTAAAGCTAACCAAATTGTTTACTTCGTCATCGATATATAATATTTCAAGCTCCCTCTGCATAATTTTATTATATGGTTTTATCCCTTACAAAAGATATGAAAAAATAATAGTTAATTGAACTATTTTAAGTTTATAGTGGTATTAATTGTTTTGTTGAATTGGAATGAGGAGTGTAAAGCTTGTGCCCTGTCCCACTTCTGAATCTACGATAATTTTACCATGATGTTTCGCAATGGTATTATAGGCTATGGACATTCCCAAACCAGTACCTTCGCCAACGTCTTTTGTTGTAAAAAATGGTTCGAATATCCGTTCATGAATTTCTTTTGGAATACCTATACCATTGTCTGCGATTTTGATAAAGACGGAGGTATTATCCGCGTGAACTCCGGTCTCAATCCATATTTTACCACCAACATCGTGATTAAACTTCTTATTCACGGCGTAAATAGCATTTGTCACAATATTCAAAAAGACCTGATTGAGTTTGCCGGCATGACATTCGACCTTTGGCATATCACCATAGATCTTATCAACTTCAATCGTGTTATTTAATAAACTATTGAGGATAACCATTGTTGACTCCAACCCCTCGTTTAGATCTGCAAATTTTAATGTATCCTCGTCTACGCGCGAGAAGATCCGCAAACTCTTTACTATTTCGGCGGTCCTATGGGCCCCATCATGCATCCCTTTTAATAGAAAATCTACCTCTGTTTTCAGATAATCAATATCCAGGTCCTCCTTGAATTTTTTGATCTGCAATTGCTTTTCCGTTTCGGATATCCCCTCTTTAAAAGCTATACGTTCTACCTCCTCCAGCGTTTCCCAGATCATCTTGATATCACGCTTTAATGGAGCGACATTGGATGTAACAAAGTTGATTGGATTGTTGATCTCGTGCGCAACCCCCGCAGTCAGTTGACCAAGAGAGGCCATCTTTTCGGCTTCGACAAGTTGAGATTGTGTTTCCTTCAAGTGGGTAAGAGTGGTTTGTAGAGACTCATTAGATTCTGTTAATTCACGTGTCCGCTCATCTACTTTTTGTTCCAATACGATATTTTGCTCGCGTATCAACTTTTCGTTTTCTAATGAGATCGCTAATTCCCTGACTTGTGATGCTTCTTTTTCTTCTTTTAAGATATTGATACTATAAGCTAGACCGAAGGACAATAAGGCCATCTCCACAACAGATGCAATTTGTACGGCGTTACTCGTAAAATCGTTATATTTTAAAATGCCATAATCTTTCAATAAAAAGACGACAGAACCTAATAGTAAAATTGTCCAACCGTAAACAAAATATTTAGCTGGTTTATAGCCATTTATCATTACCCGATAGGATAAGTAAAGGACAAATAAAGAGCCTGCTCCTGTTGTTAGCTGCATAACCATGAACGCTGGTTGTGTAAGGTTGAGCAGTGTAAGAAGGCTACCAACGACAAAAAGGATGATAAAAGCAGTAATCACACGTCTTGACCGAGGAGCGTTTTTCGGTAATTGAAGAAATGAATCTGCAAAAAGCAGGGCGCATAAGCCTGATAAACATCCGAAGATAATAGGACCTTTTGTTGCAAAATATGTCCAATTTGGCCACAGATACTGAAAACTATAACCTTTAATGCCCATTTGTGTTATTCCTGCACAAAGAACATAAAGGACATAATACAGATAGCCCCTTTCACGAACTGAAAAAAACAGGAATAAATTGTATATCGCCATAATCCCGACAATACCAATATAGATCCCGCTTATCAAACTGTCGTCATTCATCTCTTTTAAGAAACTGCGCTCGTTACTTAAATAGATCGGGAGAATAATCTGTTCCGTACTTTTTACACGAAGAAAAAAGATCGTTTTCTCATATCCGGGTAATTGGATGTCGAATGCGTAATTAGGAACCTTATATTTTCTAGCCGAAAAAGATTGATGCTCGCCCAGTTTGATCGATTTATAATGCCCATTTGATGATGGTACAAAAAGTTCGACCTCATCCAAGAGAGGGTAGGCAATTTCGAGCAAGAGTTCAAGTTTCTCTTTTCCCTTATTTGTCACAGGCAATCGGAACCAGATGTCAGTGGGTGATATGCCCAAATTGGGTACCTTGCTTTCTAACGACTGGAAGGAGGAAGCTGAAGTATCCGCAAAGTTAGGCTCTCCTTTCCCCATATAACGCTCGAGACCATATCCGATCAATACACGCTGCGTCGGTTGATCGATAATAACCTCTCCAAAACAAGTTGAACTGCACGTAAAAATAAATAAGAAGATCAAGTTAAGCCAGCATTTCATCACTATATGCTATTTTTTTGCTTCGGCAATAACTAAATTCATAGAAACAAGGAAACAACCCGCTTCATCAGCTTGGTCCAATGTGTTTTGAAATTCCTCCATTTCAGCTGTGCTCAACTTCCCTTTTTCGACCATCTCCAAAAGAATTTTATCTAAGAAAAGATAGCGGTTGGCTTCTTCTTTCGAGCGGGCTACCATACAGAATGTTTGCAATTGAACTTGTTTAAAGCCTTGAGTCAATAGGTCTGAAGTTAATTTATTCCCAGCCCAGCCATTATTGACTTTTTCTTCGGTCAAATAATGGCATATCTTAGCCTCAATACCCACATGCTTGCTGTAAAATGTCAGGCTATTCCAGATCGTCTCGACGATGACTAGGGGTTGACCTTCACGCAAAACACGGTGAACCTCAGCAAACATTTTCGGTGCTTCCGGAAGATGTTGTACAACACGTTCCATTCTGATGCCAGCAATGGAATTATCTGTAAAGCTAAGTTGATTAACTTCACCCTGAACAAAGTCGACGTTCTTTACCTCCACACTGCTTGTTTTGGCATGTTCGATTAAAGCCTTATCATGATCCAATCCAACGACAAGAACGTTATGGCCTAGCATATTAGCTAAATTGATGGCATCCATTCCAGTGCCACAACCTAGATCGACGACAACGCCCTCTTTAATCGTATTAAAAGGAGTATATGAATGTATTTTTAATTGTTTAAGAAAATCACCGGTATCCATTAAATAGCCGGCACCATAATGTTTAGTGTCCATTATAAGATATTTAAATTACGATCATCTGGTTTGTGATCTAATGATGTATGTTTCAGGTTTTTAATAATTTCATTTAAATCCCATTGATTGAGATTCGGAATATCGATTTGATAATGAATTTCAATTTCCTTATTCCGCAAAGTTTCTATGCGGACAATATTGGAATTATTCCGAAGTGATAAAATTGCATCTTTGTTTTCTTGATCGGCTTCGGTCAAGGTGTCAAGATTACGCATAATCATTACCGTAGCCAGCAGATCCAGCTTAGGATAATAGAACGTGCCATTATTTCCAACACTTGTATCAATGCGGTAGCCAACACTTTCTGCTAATTTCACCGTGTAAGGAGCACATAAAGCAAAGAGCGATTTAATGCCAACCTGTGTGCTGATAGCGGCACCAGCCCTCGTCAAAAATATGCTGCCAATACCATATCCAGCGATCTCCCGGGAATTCCAAAGCCCACAACCTTCACCGGTTCCCTGTTGCGCATAATCATAAACAAGGTCTAAGATTTTGGCATCCATCGCTCCCGTGGCCTGTTCAATCGGAAGTGGTTCACTCCCTCCAGATACGTGTATACGTACTCCACCATAGACTTTATCACCATCAAGGGATTCTACGATCAGTACGAATGATGCGGGATTGTACATCCAGTCATTTTTGGAAGAAGTTACTTTCTTTACGCCTATAGCAGTTAACACATGCGCGTGTCCTTCTATGAAACGTTCACAGGTTTGGGGATCGTCGATAGCCCGAAATGCTCTTAGTCTTACTACTGGACGCCCGTCGTTGAATAATAATGCCACCGAATGCTTTGATTTATCGTTTAAACGCAAAACTAATCAATTAAATGCAAAGGTGTTTACTCTTCAAATAAATTATACCGTAATGCAACCGCCTGCACCATGTGATGGTAAAATTGTTTGATTCCTTTTTCACCTTGACGAGCCAAAATAGCCCGTTTTAACTGATGTCATCGAAAATACATTTTATCATCTTAAGATGCGGATTTTCGAGATACAATAAATTTCACCTTGTAAATATTAATGCCTCTGGAGGCTATTTTTATGAATCTGACCGTCTTTCATGATCAACAAAAAGTTTTTTTCTGGATCTGCCAATAGTTTTAAATTCTTAAGCGGATCTCCGTCTACAAGGATCAGATCTGCCAAAGCTCCTTCTTCTACTATTCCCAACTTGCCAGGATAAGGACTTCTTAATCCCGAAAGCTGCAGAAGCTCACAGTTGTCTTGAGTAATCATTTTAATGATCTCGGCATTTGTAAACCACTTTTGAAGTCGCAAAATAAAAGCATTCTGCATTTTATTCAGTTCCGGCTCAAAAAGGAAATCTGTACCCCAAGCTAGCTTTACTCCATATTTTTTAGCCATTGGCCATACTTTTTCCTGACCTTCAATGACGGGTTTACGCTTGATTCTTCGTTGTGGATCCATATCGGGTGTATCTTCCACCAGGTTTTGTAAACTAAGCCAGATATTTTTTTTTGCGATCAGCTGTAAAGTTTCTTCGTCGAGCAATTGTCCATGTTCTATACATTTTACACCAGCTTCGATCGCTCTTCGAATTGCTCTTGGCGTATACGCATGTACGGTGACATAGGTTCCCCAGTCTTCGGCTGCTTCTACTGCTGCTTTCATTTCGTCTAGCGTATATTGGGTAACATCCACAGGATCGTATGCTGAAGAAGTTCCTCCACCCGCCATGAGTTTAATCTGACTTGCTCCGAATCTCAGATTCTCTCGTACTGCAGTCAGAACCTCATCACGACCATCGGCGATGAATGTTGCTCCATATCGCTCCGCACGAGAGACAATGCCAAAAAAACGACGCGATTTTTCCTCCTGTGTCCGAAAATCTCCATGCCCCGCTGTTTGACTAACAACAGCACCAGAAGGCCATATTCTAGGCCCTAGAAGCTTACCCTTGTCGATCTCCGCCTTTAATGGAAATATAGGGCCACCGACATCTCGTACACTTGTAAAACCCCGCATTAACATCTGTTGCGCCGAGAGCCCCACCGTTTTGATCAAGAATTCCTCGGAAAGGTCATTTGTCATCATTTGAGGCATTGTCAAAGCTCCAAATACCAAATGGACATGTACATCAATCAATCCAGGCATTAGGGTTTTGCCTTTAGCGTCTATTTTAACGATATTCTTACTTTGCACGTCAATAGGAGATGTACTAATGGTTTGAATCGTGTTACCGTTTATTAAAACATGTTTTGGCGGAGTTAACATTTGAGTTTTATAATCGAGCAGTTTAACATTTTCTATTAAAACTTGCTTTTCCTGTGCTTGGATGACATGGATAAAAGCCGAGCAAAGAAATAAAGTAAGTAGTTGACCTAAACGCATAATTTGGAGAATTACGTTAATATATAATATGACAAATCAATTTTAATTCGAGCGACTAATGTTGGCTTGAAAAAATATCTTCTAAGTTAAATAATAAATTCAATATATTTCAATTTTTTCGCTATAAATTTTCACTCTGCCGGCCAAAAACGCTAAATTTATCCGATCATGATGTATAAAAAGCCTGTTCTAAATTATTTAAATAGCGTAATTCCCAAAATTGTCTCCATAAGAGAGCTGCTCACCTATGCCTCTTTACTCGGCTTATCCGCTTATGTATTCCTACTGGTTTTTCAGCCATTTGGAACGTATAATTTTGAGCATGCCTATAAATTTAGCTTGTTATCCGGATATGGGGTCATATTATTCGTTGCATATGCCTTAATTTCTGTCCTCTTACGTAAAAAAAGAGGAACAATTGCGATAGAACTATTTCGTATTTTTCTTGTGCTCCTATTATCAGTTTTTTTAAATTTCGTCTATCATGGCTGGTTCATCAATCAGGCCCCATTACAGTGGAATAACCTCCCCTATATTGGATTTTACACACTTTCACTTTACAGCCCAATTGCTACGATTTATTTTTTGCTTCGAGTTGATAAGCGTCATTCGTATTATGAAAAGAATAATTCGTCGATTGAACGTTTATCGATAAAGCCAGCGATCATATTGAGCCAAATGAATGACTGTCATTTGGGGCTGGTCGATATCCCCAATGGTAATCAATCGTTAAAGTTACTGCCAAGCGATTTTATTTTTGCAAAATCAATGGATAATTATTGCATGATCTATTTTAGGAAGGATGGTACGGTAAAGAAGCAGATGGTACGAATTACGTTGAGCCGATTGTCTGAACTCTTGAATACAATGTCTATTCACCGATGTCATCGGTCGTTTCTTGTTAACTTTGAAAAAATAATTGCAAAGGAAGGGAATGCCCAAGGTTTCTTGTTACGTTTTGCAGATACTGAAGATTGTGCTGTTATTTCAAGGTCTGCTATGGAATCAGTTAGACCGTATTTATAGGGCAGAAGATCGCCTCGCTGTTGTCAGTCAGCCCTAAGTCTTGCCATACGCCACATAACTTTGTTTACTCATCATGAGGGGCATAATTTTGCTCAAAAAAAAGATGAGCACAAAAAGTTTAAACCTGCTGGTATTATTCCTGTTCTTCGGAATATACTTTATCCTTGATAATTTGTTTTTTGCTAGGCTTCAACCCACGATGAGCAATTATGTCCACAGTAGATTTTTGGGGCATGTGCTGACGTATTCAATTAGCCTTGGACCACTGCTTTTGGGGGCAACGCTGCTTAAACCTAAAGTGCCGAATGAGTTCTTGGAAAAATTTGGTTTAAAGGGCTCTTTTTTACAGGGGCTATCTTTTGGAATAATAGCCACCTTACCCATGTTCTTGGGCTATGCCCTTGTTTTTACCTTCAACCGCAAAATAGATCCGAACACGCTATTAATAAATAGTGTGTCATCGGGTTTTTTTGAAGAAGTGATTTTTCGGGCCTATTTTTTTGGTTTAGTTTATCGCTATACCCGACTAGGTTTTATTCCATCCATTTTAGCCACCTCATTCCTTTTTGCTATACTGCATCTTTATCAGAGTCAGGATTTGGGAGAATTGGCCCTGATTTTTTGTACGACTTTCTTCGGCTCTATCCTATTTTCGTGGTTGTATGCCGAATGGAGTTTTAATCTTTGGATACCGATAGCACTTCATGTTTTGATGAATTCGGCATGGATGATCTTTGATGTTGCAGACAATGCTGCAGGAAATGGATGGAGCAATTTTTTCCGCTTCTTGACCATCTTTATCGCTATCATTAGTACAATTGTTCATGTACGGAAGTCAGAGGCCGGTTTACAAATTAAAGGGAAAAATTTATGGCTAAAAGATTAAAAATTCCGCGGGGTTTTAACGAGCCTTTGTGGCTATAGATATCCTATTCAAAGGATCTAGTCCAAATTTGGAATGAGCTTTAGATTTTACTTCGCTAAAACTGTGAACCTTTGGATAATCGTATTTGCTCTCGGAGAACCCCTGAAAACCAGTATTTTTTTTTTGGCATGGGAATCGCTACCTTGACCTTTATGAATAGACAACTATTTTCACCCCTATCTTTATTCCTTGGAGCGACATTATTCATGGGAATTTTGAGCTGTGGTCACAATACGAGGGTTAATAATACAGATTTAAAGGATTCTTCTGAACTTAAAACCATTGCCGTGAAGGATACGATGGATGCTGCTAAATTTCCTCCTTTGCCGATTGACTATGACAGGACAAAGGTTTTAAAAAACACCTATGTTGTTGATCGTGCTGGAGTCGAACTTAGACAAGGTGCAGATGGAGCGGCTCCGCTATTAGGAAAATATCCCTATGGCACCAAGCTCGATGTGATCGGTGAAGAAGGAGAATGGGTTGCTGTCATGGACCGTATACAGCGCGATTACAAAGGGAGAAATGGCGAAACAGGTGATATTACACGATGGGAAAAGGTGTATGTAGCGAAGTCCAAGCTGGGGAAACAGGATCAGATTACAATTTCCCCCAGGGATTTAAATTCAATCGTCTCACTTACGATAAATGGTAAAGAAACGTATTATGAAAAGGGGCATTCTTTAGATAAGTATCTCCAGTTAGAGTTGATTGATAAGCAAACGTTCCTAGCCGCTCAGAATACGGCTAAAAATTACTTGATCAAGGATACCCTGTCTTATCCTAAAAACGGAAAAACCCTAGAATTGCCTTTGACCAATGGAAAAAAGTTAATTTTTACAGATAAGGATATCGATAATGAATTGGAAGCCAGTTATTCGTATAAAGGACATTATGATTTTCTAAATGCTTTTGCTGTTGATGGGAATTACTGGGAAAGTGCTGATGTGCGGCTTTTTGATAAACAAGACGGTCATCTTATTGTGGAATGTGGAGATTATCCCTTCTTTTCTGCCGATAAAAATTATCTGATGACTTTACACGCTGATCCCTATGAATCGACGGGTGACTTGCAGCTCTTCCACGTGAAACAAGGAAAGGTGACGCCGATGCTTTTTGTTAGTTTTAAAGAGTGGATGCCAACTTGGAAAGAGGAATTGATGTTTTGGGGCAAAGATGGATGCATATATACTGCTGCCAACCATATTGATGGCTATTGGGGCGATGAAGGATCGTTGAACGAACGATCACAGTTTATCCGAATAAGGATATTACCTTATTAAAGATCTATATAATTAAAGACCGGCATAAACTGTACTTTTATTCATTTGCTGTAGGCGTATATATTTACTATTTTTCTGTTTTAAGTAAAACTATTCTGGCATGCACCTGTTGTATTCCATAAAATAGATTATAGTTTGTAATTTAGCTGGATGAAACTAAGAATGTTATCGTTATTTACTATCCTTTTTCTCTTTACTACGTTGTCTAAAGCACAAGATAAGCCCTGGAAACAACATAATAAATGGATCTGGGGTCCTTCAGTAGGGTATCAGTATCAAAGTGGTAATTTTCTGAAAGTTTCGGGCTGGGGATTATTTGCCCCGAATGATTTTCAATATATGAAAATTGATGCCGGAGCTAATTTCAGCTGGATGGAAGGTAAAACGACGGTTATTCCAGAGCTGGGATTTACTTACTATCTAAATGATTTTGTTCTTTTCCCTTTTGTGAAAGCAGAGTTAACACCTTACACTATAACGCCAAAAGTGGGGGCCAGTCTATTCTCCATTGTGGATCTGGGAATAGGTTATGGATTTGATTACAATACGAAGAAAAATTTTAAGCCGATTGACGGAATTACCGTTTCAGTAGGGGTAAATATTCCGCTCAATTTTCATATTTATTAATTGAAAAATGCGCAGTAAGACGATTTATAAACTCCTGGGGTCACTTGTTGTGTTGTTAGCGCTGGTTAGCAACCTAAAAGCGCAAGATTATTTAATCGGTCCTTCACTGAGTTATCAGTTCCAAAAAGGCAGTATATTAAAAACCGGCGCTTATTTCGCATTTCCTTTTAGTGGAGATCATATACTGCGAGCAGATGCTACAGCTAACTTTACATGGACACAAAAAAAGTTTGCCGTAATCCCTGAGGCCGGAATAACGTATTATCCCCAAACATATGTCTTGACTCCTTTTGTTCGTACAGAACTTACTCCATATACCATTACCCCCAAAGTTGGAGTGAGCTTGGCTACATTGGTGGATCTTGATTTTGGTTATGGATTATCCATCAATGAAAAAAAAGATTATAATCCGATAAAGGGTTTTGCGGTGTCTCTTCGATTTAGTATTCCGCTAAATTATCGGATCAATATGTAGCTCAGATTCTTCAATCAGCTTGTATATTTTCTCTGGGATATTTGCTTACCGCATGATTATGTCGTCGCTACGGTATCAGTATGCCCGCGTTAACTCCTGCTCGGAAGAAGTCTTTTGGTTTTTCCTGAATTAGTTGTCCAGCCAGTCTTTGAAGGCTGAGACTTTCTCCCGGGAGACAATGAGCTCTTCGGATTCATAATGCTTGAGGTATATTTTTAGCCGGGCATTGGAATGTACAGCAATATTTTTGATGGCATCAAATTGAATAATCGTGCTTCGATTGATCCTAAAAAATGCTTTGGGTGACAGTTGCGGTGTTAGTGCGTCCAATGTCTGATCCAAAAGATAGTTTCCATTTTCGTTGGTATAAAGGTAAGTGCCTTTGTTTTCGCTGTAAATGCATTCAACTTGCTGGCTTGTCACAACTTTTAGACTTTGGCCGATTTTGATTGTAAAGCGTTCCTTAAATGTTGGGGCAGGGTTTCTAAACAACGCTTGAAGCGATGCCAGATCAAACTGGGGATTGGGGCGTCTAAATTGGCGGAATTTTTCAATTGCATTTTCCAATTCTTCATCTTCAATTGGCTTCAGCAGGTAATCGATGCTATTTTGTTTAAAAGCACGCAACATATATTCATCGTATGCGGTGGTAAAAATAATGGCCGAACTGGGTTTCACCTGCTCCAGAATGTCAAATGAAATCCCATCCGCGAGCTGAATATCCAAAAAAAGGAGGTCTGGGTCACTGTTTGACATAAACCACTCAATGGATTCTTCCACAGTTTGCAGTACAGCAGATACGGTGTAACCGAGTTCCTCAAGTTTTCTTCGAAGTAATCTCGCCGATGGAAGTTCGTCTTCTATAATTACTATTTTCATTACTTTTTTACGTGGTTATCGATCATCAGACCGTTGTATTGCTTAATTTGTTGAATCGTTGTGCCCATGCTATTGTTTTTGCTGTGCTTAGCTCCCGCATGTTTATTAAGAGCAGGTTACTTTTAAAAGACTATTTCATGGATAATAGGCAGTCCGACAGAAAATAATAGATCACTTTCTTGAATATACACAGGTAGATTGGACAGTATAGCATAACGTTCCTGAATATTTTTCAAACCGATTCCCGAATGATCATGGAGCACTTTCTTTTTTTGAAGATTGTTTTCAACATAGAGGTAATTATTTTTTCTATAAATCTTCAATAAAAGCGGCTTCCTGATCGAAATAATATTGTGTTTGATTGCATTTTCGATCAGTAATTGAAGGGAAAGCGGTAATATAAAACCAGTATGCTGTTCCGCATTGATCTGTAGATCGATCTGTATACCGGTTTCGAAGCGCAGACTCAAGAGGTTTAAATAAGCCTTTGAAAAAGTAAGCTCTTCCTGTAAAGAAACGAGGCTTTTGTCCCTTTGTTCCAATACATAGCGATATATCTTAGAAAGGTCTGTCGTAAACATGCTGGCTTTTTTAGGGCTTTCCTCAATTAATCCATTCAATACATTCAGGCTGTTGAACAAAAAATGTGGGTCGAGTTGATTCTTGAGCGACTCAAATTGTGCTGCTATTTGTTGTTTTTCCTGATGAGATTCTTTGATTTGGTAATCTTTGAATCTTTTATAGAAATAGAAACCAAAAAAAATCATTGAAATGCACCAAGATATCATCGCGGTTTGAAAATAATATGCAACACGTTGTTGATGAATAAATTGGTGGAAACGCTGAGCGAAATTTTTGGGAACACCCGGGTTAAAAAGTCCGGAGAAAAAAGCATTGACAATAAAAACGACCAGTACGGTCAAGAAAAAACTGATACTATAAAAAACAATCATCTTCTTCCCAAAATCTTTACTGTTCGGGTACTTTTTTCCGACCCATTTCGATAGATAGCTGTGACCCAGAAAGAGAAAAAATCCATATAGTAAACCTCGGACCATATTAGGGTGAAAGATGATGGATACCCAAGGGACATCATTATGGTCAAGCTTGGCCACAACCACAAAATAGATGGTCACGACCAGGCTTGCGAGTAGTGCTTGTATAATCGCTTTAAATGGTGCTTTTTTCACAACGTGTTATTTGCATTCCTTTACGAGTTGTTCTGCCCGATCTTTGCCCCATGAAGGTGCAAATGGCGTAGTAATCTTCTCTTCACCGAATAAAGATAGTGCTTTCTTTACATCCTCACATTCTTTGTTGGTATCCTGGTTAAAATATTTTTTTGCGTTTATTTGGAATTCCGCTAGTCCCAATACAGCCCGGGGGTTGTTTGGCGCAAGGGAGATGGCTTTTTTATATAGAGCTATAATCTTAGGCGAAAGCTCTTTGGCTTTTGTCATGGGATCTGTGATCATCAATGCTGTTTGGTTCATCGCTTTCAGTACAAGCCATTCTGAATTGTTGTCCTGGGCGCTATTGTTTAGTATTTCTTCTGCAGACTTTATATATTTTGCCTGTGTCTCTTTATTTTTCTCCCTAAAGGATGCTGTTGTCAGTACCATGGCCTGATAATAGGCAGGAATCCAATTGTCCTTTTCTGCCTGTGCAATACGTTCTAAAAGAGCGGCCGCTTTTTGTGTCTCTCCCGATTGCCATAGACTCATGGCTTGTCCCATACTTTTTTCAAAATTGCCTTGTGCAAACGCGCTGCCGCTTATAAGGCAGATGAGGACGATAATAAATGATTTCATGATCTTTCGTTTTTAGTTTAAATATTTTTCTAAGTTATTGCTGTTGTGTTTGATGTATATGTTATTGATTGTTATTGAAGTTGGCAATCCTTCGCTGCAAACAGAAATAATTTTGGATGGACCGACGTATTTCGATGATGAGTTGATGCTTATTATAGATTGTCCAATTGATTGTCTTTTTCATTTTTACTGATTGTCCAGAAATAGCCTAGAAACACAAAGCGCTTGGCGGTAGGGACAATCGGTCTACGGTCATAGATTCCTTGTGAATTTGGTCGGTCTGCATATTGATAGCCATAGATTGGGCTAGCGCCAAGAACATTACTGACGGAGAAATGGATAATTTTTTGCTGGCTATAAAGGAACGACCAACTCATAGAAAGATTGTTGTAACCTTTTGTATGGCTATTCATAAATACTGTTTGATTGGGATCATTGTAATTTCTGCCGGATACAAACGAATTTGTCACACTGAGCTGTGAACGTAGACTGGGTAGCCAGTATTTTCCAACGATATAGAAACTGTGTTTGTAGACATAAGGGGGAGTAACTGTTGTCGGATAATTCGCGTCATTTCGCTTACTGTCCGTATAAGAATATGAAATCCAGTATTGGAGGTTTTTGATGCTGCTGTTGTTTTTGTAAAATAGGTCAAAGCCTTTGACCTTACCGCTTCCGTTATTGTCATATTGGGTGTCGTAATTTGGCGTCGCACTGTTGTATTTTACCAAATTGTTGTATTCTTTATGATAAGCTTCTAAGCGAAGTAAGTGCCCTCCACGGGCATAGAAATAATTTGCGATATAGTGATTGGCTTCCATCCAGCCAAGCTGAGGGGCATATTTTAATAGAGGTGTTGGTGCCTGCTGATGGAAGTTCCCATAGGCAAGTGAGAGCTGCGTATATTTATCTAATGCGTAGCCCAGCGAAGCTCTTGGTTCTAAAGTGTTCTTCGACTGCAAATTGGAGGAGGTTTCTCGTAAGCCGATTTTCCCGATTAAGTTCGGGAGGATGCCGAAGGTCGTTTCCGTAAATACGGCGGTCATCTTGCTATGATACCCGTAGTGATAACCAATGGTTTGTCGGTGATATTCTTCTTGATAATTGGTGTCGAAATATTCTATTCCGCCAATACTTTTAATCTTATTGTTCCAGACCTTACTTAGCATTCCTTTTAAGTGAAGACTTTTTTCTTCATTAGGTAGGTAAACGTCATCGTAGTGCAGCTTATCGGTCAGGTAGCCTAGGCCAATGCCGGACTGGAAAGTCCATCGGTTTCCCAGATTCTGACTGTAACTAATGTTGGCGTAGGCATTGTTGGATTTCTTTTTCAATGGGACAGGTTGCTCATAATTGATGTCTGCTTGGTAAAGTCCCATATTTTCGAAATTGTATGCCCCATAGATATTTAGAAAGCCTTCTTTAAACTGATGGCGATAGATCATTTCTCCGGAGGCGTTTTCATAGGGTTTTGTCCATTTGATATCTGGCGTAATAATTTTGGAATAAGGTTTTAAGTTGGTATAACTGCTGTTGAAGGTGAGGGAGTTTTTGCCCCATTGTAAGGTATGTCCCAAACCTAGTCCAACGGAAGATAGTGAAAACTCTGTTTTGCGTTGTTCTATGGTATTTTCGGTGTTTAGGGCTAGAATGCTGGATAGCGCATTACCAAATTCTGCCGAATAACCACCTGTAGAGAAATTTACGCCTTTAAAGAGCATGGGTGAAAATCGACCCCTTACAGGAACTTCATTTGGTGTTGCGGTGTAAGGTTGGGCTACTCTGATTCCATTGATGTAGGTCTGTGTTTCGGAGGCATCTCCACCGTGAACCATAAGACGTCCATTTTCTCCCCCAACCTGTGCACCGGGCAATGTTGCTAATGCGCTGATGATGTTTCCCATGCTGCCTGCCGTAGTGACAATATCCAATGGACTCATTACCGTGTTTTTTCCGGAGCTATTGGCTTGTAGCACCCCTGCCTGAATCGTGACTTCCTGTAGGCGATTCTCACTTTCTTGCATTTGAATAATAAGCAATTCTTTCTGAGGAAGCTGGATAGACTTACTATATGTTGGGAGGCCCACAACAGACGCTTTCAGCATTTTAGTACCTTGTTCACTAGTTTCAAACATAAAGTTTCCAAGCGAATCAGTCGTGCCGCCATCATAGGTGCCTTCAATAAAAACATTGGCTAAATATATCGGTTTGCCGTTTTTGCCCAGTACTTTCCCTTTTAAGATAGACTGTGCCGATACGATGGTAATACTTAAAAATAGTAAGGTTAATAACAGCTTCATTTTTCTTTATTTTTATTCAAATATCAGCGGCTGTAAGTGCTTCTGCGAAAAAGAGTGGATGGAATGTCAAAATATCATGACGAATTGCAGGATTCCAACTTTATGCTGTAAATTGATATCGAAAAGCAAAATTTCCTTCCTAAATAAGTTCCGCAATGGAAAGATGGGAACGTACTATATTGCTTTTATATGCGATGAAGTTATAGGGATATAAAAGCCTTTTACTTTCGTTGGATATTGAAAATGAGAGTTTAAAATTAAGTCAAAAAAATGCGAATAACCATTTTAGATGACTATCAAGATGCTGTCCGACAGTTGGACTGTTTCAAAATTCTTGATGGTCACGATGTCCAAATATTGAAACAGTCCTATGCAGATCCGGCTTTACTGGCGGAAAAATTAAGCGATACGGAAGCGCTAGTGCTCATCAGAGAACGGACCCAGATTACAGAAGATCTGTTGTCCCAGCTTCCCAAACTAAAGTTGATCAGCCAAACGGGCAAAATTTCAAATCATTTGGATTTGGCTGTTTGTAGCAGCTTTCATGTGGCTGTTGCTGAAAGTATGGGTTCTCCTGTCGCTCCAGCTGAATTGACCTGGCTTTTGATCATGAATGCACTCCGAGGTTTACCTAAGGCTCTTTCAGATATGGACAAAGGCCTATGGCAAACGAACATAGGAGAATGTGTCTCCGGAAAAACAATAGGGATATGGAGTTATGGAAAAATAGGGAAGCGAATAGCGCAATATGCAAAGGCTTTTGGTGCCCAAGTAATTGTTTGGGGAAGCGAAAATTCCCGAGAAGAAGCTGTAAAAGACGGTTTTTTAGCTGCAACAAGTAAATCCGATTTTTTTCATTTTTCAGATGTTGTTACTTTACACCTTCGGTTAGTGCCTGCGACGCGAGGTATCGTAAAGCTCGAAGATCTCCGGTCTATGAAGCCGACTGCACTTTTTGTCAATACTTCCCGTGCTGAGTTGGTTGAAGAGGGTGCACTATTGACCGCGCTCGAAACAGGTGTTCCGGGAATGGCTGCGGTAGATGTCTATGAGTCCGAGCCAGTCTTTGATCCTAACTATCCTTTATTGCAGCTACCAAATGTGCTCTGTACGCCACATATTGGCTATGTGGAGAAGAATGGTTATGAACGATTATTTAGACTTGCTTTTGAGAATATTGTAGCCTTTTCCGAGTGTAATCCACAGCATATCGCTAACCCCGAAGTCTTGACCCGCTAATTAAATGAATCGGCTATATATAGATGAATAATTTTACACATTTAGAACAACCAACAGGTCGAGTTATTGTGGTCGGCGGTAAGGAATATCTTTTTTTCGGTGGAACTTCCTATCTAGGGCTGGCAACAGATCAAGCATATGCTGCTATTTTCATAGAAGGTATACAGCGATATGGTATTAACAATGGCACTTCACGAAATAATAATGTGCAACAGGCCATATTTGATCAAGCGGAAGAATATGCTGCAATGCGTTTTGGTTTTGAAGCAAGTCTGTTGCTCTCAAGTGGATATCTGGCGACGCAATTTCTTGTAAGAACCTTGGCGGCTGAAGGCGAAGTATTGTACGCACCCGCATGTCACCCTTCTTTATGGTTAGATAAAAAGCCTGCAGCAACTGGACATTTTGTTGACTGGGCCAATGCAACGATCGAGTATATCAATCATTCAGCCCAAAAATCATTTATCATCGTTAGTAACAGCTTGGACAATATGCGCCCGGAATTATACGATTTCACTGTTTTCAATCGTATTGATCCGGGCAAAAAAATTATACTGCTCTTGGATGATTCTCACGGAATAGGAGTTTTGCGCAAGAATGGCATTTCATTAGATAAGAGTAGTTTTCAACAGGTTAATATTGAGCTGATTGTCGTCGCATCCTTGGCGAAAGGCCTGGCAACAGATGCTGGATTGATTTTGGCCGATGAGGAACGAATTAAGTATTTCAAGCGATCAAACTTTTATACAGGGGCTTCTCCAAGTTCGCCAGCGAGCTTATATGCATTTATCCATGGAGAGCAGATCTATTTACGGCAATTCGAAAAGTTGCAGTATAATATTAATTCCTTCAAAGCACATATGGGGTCTGAATTAAACGCTGTTGCTAATTTTCCGGTGTTTTCATCAACGGATACGGGCCTTTATGCGAGGCTGATGAATGCCGGAGTACTTGTGTCAAGTTTCCCTTATCCCCTTGCCACAGATCCCCTATTAAATCGGATTGTGGTAAATGCACACCATACCAAGGCGGATTTGAATCAACTAAGTCATGCAATTGGCATATATTGATTTTTATATGACAACTAATAAGTCAACATCTTGTAAATTAGATAATTGTTTTTATTTTTGAGGTTTATTTAAGGGTTGGTCGAACATAGTGTCTCGTTAATTGATTGTAAATGTTTGGCTTTTGGAAGCTTATTTATCAAAAAAGTATTTAAATAATTTCCATTACTCATTTTAAAACAATACTTTTGCATCCCCAAACATTAGTTGGCTTAAGGGTTGAAAAATAAATAATTACAGTAAAATAGATATGACTAAAGCAGAAATTATTGCAGAAATCTCTACCAAAACTGGCTTAGAGAAGGTAGATGTTCAAGAAACCGTAGAGGCGTTCTTTAAAGTTGTCAAAAACGCAATGATCGGAGGAGAAAATGTATATGTAAGAGGTTTTGGTAGCTTCGTAGTCAAAAAAAGAGCTGAGAAGACTGCAAGAAACATTTCAAAAAATACAGCAATCATTATCCCTGAACACTTTGTTCCTAGTTTCAAGCCAGCAAAAATTTTCGTAGAGAAAGTAAAGAATGGCAATAAATAATCTTTAAAATAGATTAAAATGGCAAAAACCAAACAGATAATAGTCATAGGATCAGTAGTAGCCTTGGTTGCTGTGCTTTTAGCGCAGCCTATTAAAGGTTTGGTGAACAAAGAAAAACAAACTGCTGCAGCATCTGAGTCGAAGCCGTCCAATGAAGTAAATTTGGAAAATATATCTTCGATGACAAAACAAGGTTTAGATGCTAGTTTAGTCAAAGAAATTTCCGATATTGAGGGCCAAGTTGCAAAAGCTTCTGGAGAGGATAAGATAAAGCTGTTGCAACAGTTGGCAAATAAGTGGGATGATGTCGCAAAACCAGCCCCTCAGGCTTTCATCTATGAGGAAATGGCGAAGGTTTCACCGAAGTTTGAGTATTGGTTGAAAGCAGGTAATGCTTATCGTGCCGCTTATACAAATTTGCAGGATTCTACTTTAGCTCAAGCGTTGAATCAAAATGCTATTCATGCATATGAGGCTGCGTTAAAAGCGAATACAAGTAGTTTGGATGCAAAAACAGGATTGGGTGCCGCAATGGTATCGGGAACGAACAATCCTATGGCGGGTATTGCCTTATTGCGAGAAGTCGTTGCTGCCGATCCTAAAAACTTAGAAGCAAACAAAACTTTGGGATTGTTTTCATTACAGTCCCGTCAGTTTGACAAAGCCATCGAGCGTTTTAAGACCGTTATCGATCAAAAACCCGATGCTGAGTCATACTTTTACTTAGCCACAGGCTATGAAAATATTGGGATGAAAAAGGAAGCCGTTACAGCTTTTCAAAAAAGTAAGGAACTTGCAGCCGATCCTTCCCTATCACAATTCATCGATCGAAAGATTGCTGAATTGAGCAAGTAATTAATTTATTATTTTATAATCATTAAAAAATTTAGCTATGCCAAGCGGAAAAAAAAGAAAAAGACACAAGATGGCTACTCACAAACGTAAAAAACGTTTAAGAAAAAATAGACACAAGAAAAAATAGTCTTGTGATAAGCTTTTAAACATCTTGGCCCATTTTGCTGAGATAGCTTTACGAAACGATCTACATGTCTGTGAAGGGGATGTAGATTGTTTTTTTCGTAACAACGTTCTTTAAATGTTTAATCGGATACCCAAGATTGCGATAGGATATTGCATAGGTATCAAAAATGAGTAGCTTTTGGTAAAGGAATTAATTATCGATTCAACTCCTGATAAAGGGGTAACTATTGCTTTACTACAAGATAAGCAGCTTGTTGAACTTAACCGCGAGCCCGCAAATAATAACTTCGCTGTTGGAGATATCTATCTCGGACGTATCAAGCGAATTATGCCTGGGCTTAATGCAGCTTTCGTAGATGTAGGCTACGAAAAGGATGCTTTTCTACATTATTTAGATTTGGGTCCTCAAGTTCAATCTTTGCTAAAGCTTACGCGTATAGTGAAGAATGGCAGTTATCAAGAGAAACTGCTCAATAGTTTAAAACTTGAAAAGGATATCGATAAAGCTGGTAAGATCTCTGATGTCTTGAGCAAAAATATGCTCGTGCCAGTACAAATCGCCAAAGAACCCATTTCAACAAAAGGACCGCGTCTGAGTTCAGACCTTTCAATAGCAGGTCGTTTTGTCGTTTTGGTACCTTTCTCAAGTACTGTTTCCATTTCCAAGCGTATCAAAGGTAGTAATGAACGCAACCGCCTAAAAAAGATTGTCGAAGGGATTAAGCCAGCTAATTTTGGTGTTATCATTCGTACAGTTTCCGAAGGTAAGGGTGTTGAAGAACTACAACGTGACTTATTGGACCTGATCTCAAAATGGGAACTATTTACCAAACGTCTTCGTAATGCTGAACCGCCTCAAAAGGTTCTTGGCGAAATGGATCGTGCATCCACTATTCTACGGGATATTTTGACAGACGAGTTTTCACATATTTATGTTAATGATCCTTCGATCTTCGAAGAAACAAAATCATATATACACGATATATCTCCAGATTTGGAGAAAATTGTCAAACTTTATAAACATAAAGAGCCAATTTTTGATCATTTCGGAGTTGAAAAGCAAATCAAGGCAGCTTTTGGCAAAACGGTAACATTGCCTGGTGGTGCGTATCTCGTTATTGAGCATACCGAAGCCCTGCATGTCATTGATGTCAACAGTGGTAACCGTTCTGCGAATAAGGAGAATCAGGAAGACAATGCATTGCTGGTCAATATGGAAGCAGCAAAAGAAATTGCGCGACAGCTGCGTTTGCGTGATATGGGCGGAATTGTAGTCATCGATTTTATCGATATGCATAAACCCAATCATCGAAAAGAGTTGTATACGTTCTTAAAAGAATGTATGGTAGCGGATAGAGCGAGACATACGATTTTGCCTCCAAGTAAATTTGGATTGGTTCAAATTACACGTCAGCGCGTTAGACCTGAAATGAATATTGTCACAAACGAAAAATGTCCGGCTTGTGATGGTACAGGTGAAATCCGATCAAGTATTGTCCTTATGGATGATATAGAAAATAATTTGAGCTTTATTCTTCAAGAACAGAACGAAAAGAAGGTGACCTTATGTGTTCACCCTTATATAGACGCCTACATTAAGTCTGGTTTGATTTCTAAAAGAATGAAATGGTTCATGAAGTACGGAAAATGGATTAAAGTAAATCCAATGACGTCATATTATCTAACTGAATTCCATTTCTTCAATGCGAAGGATGAAGAAATTAAGTTATAATAGAAAGAGATTAACGAAAAGGGTTAGTAGTGATACTAACCCTTTTTTGTTTTTATAGCATTTAAATTCCTATAAGAAACCTATTTGATATGGTAAATTCCCCTAAGGAGAGCCATTCGTCCCCGCAGTTCATAACGATTCTGCGACTGTACATTGGCTGTTATGGAGTTTGTTTCAAAACTTTTTATATTGGCTAGGTTGCGTATATCCAGTTCAAAATCCATTCCCCATCGACTATATCTTGTTATGACGTTGCAGAATAAATAATTTGTATTCTTATAATCAGGCTGTTTGTTAAAAAGGTGCTGAAGATTCCATTTAAGTAATACTGATTTTGTGATATTGATGGGGAAGTTCATCGATTGCGTAATAAAAAGAATACGACGATCTGACGATGCATTGCCCTGGGAGGAAAATGATAGATTAATGGAGCTATTATAATCTAGTGCTATCCTTCTGAAAAATTTCTTGTTGAAAGCAGGTTGTAGTTCATAAGAAGTAATGGCAATGGGTAATATTTCCTTGTTAAATAACTGATTGTAGTTTGATCGTCTCCAATTGAATTTCAGTTTGAATAGGGCCCCTAGCTTGAATATATATTTATCAAGACCGATGGTAGCTGTATAGCTGTGCATAGAATTTTCTTTTGCAATCAGTTGTGTCGCCGTCAATGAGTCTGTAACTGTAGTGGCTATCATATTGTTTGTTGAGTGAATTTCATAACCTAGTCCAAAATGAAAAAACAGTAATTTAACCGATTGTCCCAATTTATAGTTCAAGAAAAAATCATTATTTCTGCTCACTGGATTGGCTGAGCTATTATAAGATCTAGTTCGGTAATTTTGGATAATCAAACCGCGATAAACAGCATCTATATTTCCCAAGTTGTTGCTATTTTTATAGGAAAATGCAAGTTCATCATCATAGCCAATATGGTATCGAGCGCTAAAGCTGGGTGTAAATTGGATGAGATTTTTCCAATTATTGAGCTGATAATTTTTGTCTTCAAAACGGGTATGGATAAAGGCGACAGGCAAGGATAAATTTGATTTAAAACGCTCTTTATTCCAAGCATAATGTGCATTGAATTCACTGGATGTGCGTAACCAATTCATTCTATTTATTGTTGAATCTAGCAACGGATTGAAAATTTTTTCTCCCTGTAGGAGTTCGATGTTAGATTCAAGGCGTTGATTTTCTAATTCGAGCTTTATACCGTAGTATTGGTTTATTTTACCGCTGGGGAGGCGATATCCCAGCGAAGCGACAGTATTGAAGGTCGGTACATTTACATGTTGGATTATCTTATCAAATATGACTGGATAAAACAGGTCATTGAATACTTCGGTAGAACTGCGTAGTCTCTGGGGCTTTGTATAATATTTACTAGACCATTGAAGTTGGATAATATTTCCATTTTTAAGCTCCGGCATATAAATCAGTTGATTGTTGATCGTTTTGGACCTATGATGAATATTGTTGTCGATCGGTATTGTATCTGATGAGATACTCGATTCGGAATCCTCACTATTTAGCCCCATTGTTAAGGAATTTTTAAAGTAAAAATGATCGGTATTGCGCTCAACTGTCACTTGCCCGGTCGCGGCCTTAGTGTTAATTTGTGCAATCTGAATCTCATGGAATGAAATATCCCCCTTTTCAGTATAATAGGTGTTTTTCCCTTCATAATGAATGTTGTTTCTGTCATATAATCCCTGGATATTCGTACGTAGCGACCAGTCTTTTTTAATCGGTTTTGAAAAATTGAAATCGAAAAGGCCGGTCTTATTCTGGAGGTAATCTCTTTTCTCTAAAGGAGGGCTGCCGATTGTTCCTAAAGAAAGTAGATTGTCAATTTTTGCCTGTGATCTCGTTTCTTCCATGTAAATAGCAAGATCCTGACCGATGTTATTTGCTTTCAGGGCATTGAGAAATTTCACTTTTTTGTTAAACATCATCGTGTTTAGATCTCCATCGAAATGTTTGGGAGTTCCCAATCCGAGCATTATGCTACCGGACGGCTTTAGTTTAGCTTCTTCTTTTATTACCAGGTTTAGCGCAACATCATCACTATACCTTTTATTTTTGAGCAATTTAATATGCTCATGATGAGATATGACTTGTATGTCTTTAACTAAATCTTGGGATATTGATTTTGTCCCCAAACCGTATTTTTCAGCCAGCAAATCATCCCCATCGATATAAAAGTTTGAAATGGATTTGCCCTGGTATTTCACTTCACCATTTTCAAGGACTTCCAGCCCAGGCATTCGCTTCAATACATCGCCGATAGTTCGATCATTGGAGTCAGCAAATCCAGCCACGTTGTAGGTGAGTGTGTCCCCGCTGCGTGCTATTTTAGGCGCACTTTTGATCTTGACTTCCTCCAATAAAATAGTGGTTTGTTCGAGTATGATTTGAAGGTTGCGTAGTTGGCTCCCAAGTGTTTGGCTGAAACGTTTGTACCCGATATGGTTGATCTCTATGTAGGCATTTGTTAGATCCTTGGATGTTATCATTTCAAAATGCCCAAGAGCATCCGTTATTTTAAAGGAAATTACTTTTCCATCACTAGATTTTAGATTAACGCTTGCTGCGCGAATACCTTGCTTACTCGTGTTATCTAATAAAACCCCGGAGATCTGATGTTGCCCATAACAGAAATAGCCGCATAGCCAAAAACAGACAAACAGCACAAAATTTTTGGGCATAAACTATGGCGCTAATTCGATAGGATTGTTTGTTTGTGTTGAAGGGGCTTGACCTTGAACATCGAAGCTGATTTGGACTTTAGAATAATCGATCTGAAAAGGGTTTGCGCGACCAGTTGCCCCAAGTGTTTCATAATAGGCGCTGGGATTCTCTTTAAATGCCGTTTTTAGTCTTTGAATTTCCTCTTTTTTTGCGGGTATAACACTTTTTGAAGGCTCAATTCGAAGTGATTGGTCCGAAGGTTGTTTTTGAAAGCCGGCATATTCCCAGCTGACGTCGTTTTTGGAATCTTGTACCGAAAGAATAAGCCCCGGTAGTCCATGTAGCTTCCATGGTCCAAAAGAAAATGGCAGTTCTGTCGTAAACCAAGCCGTGTAATCCCTTCCTTTAAATCGACATGTGGCCTTTTGACAAAGGTATCCACCGATAGTTTTAGTTTTATCTGTTATTTCCCAGTCCTGGCTTTCGTAGGGAGCTTCGCATGAATAAGCATCTGCCGGAGACGATATTCCCGCTATATGAATGGTCTTTTTTAAAGAAGGATAAATAATGTATCCATCCAGAACCGGGGGACTGGCAGGCATTTTTAACGTTAAATTGCCGTCAAAATCTTGAGCTGCAGTTTTGGCATCTAACTGTTGTTTGACGAGAATATCTGAGTAGGTTCTATAGAGACTACTTTCTTTACCGAGATAGGTGACTGTTTCATCCGTTAGCTGTACCGCATTTTTGGTCGTATCGTTGTTATGTTTAAATTGATAATGAACTTCGGCGATAACTTTTTCTTGTGCTTTCAATGAAAATAGGGCACAGACAAGCAGTGCAAAAATAAGCGATAATGTTCTCATCACAATTGTTATAAGGTTCTTTTAAAAATATGAAATTTTTTTTATGATAGAGAACAATTGTTATTTTTTTTAAACCCAATGGATAATTATACCGTCTTTTTCCATTTTTCGGAAGTAAGTCATTTGCCTTTTGGCATAGCGATGTATTTCTGTCTCCAATTTTTTGGTAAAGGCCGGATAATCGAGCTGTCCAAGGAGATGGAATGACGCATATTTATACTCCAGGCCATAGTATTGAAGCTGATCGTGTGTAATCCCTTCGGTCAGGAGTTTTGCCACTTCTGCTAATAAGCCATCATTTAATCGTTGTTTTAATCTTTGGCTAATGTGTTCGCGTCGGATTTCCACTGACGGATTTAATCCGATAACGATGCTATCTACCGTTTGTTGCTGAGCGATGTGATCGGGGTGAGTATCTAAAAATGCTAATATTTCTATTGCGCGGATGATACGTTTTTTGGTCGAAAGATCGATTTGGAAATTCGCGGGTAGTGTATATTCCTGAAGGCGTTTTAACAACTCTGTCTCTGGGAGGGGAAGTAATGACTCCTTGAGGCCTTCGATAGATGGGATCAGCGCATATGGATTTTGTTGGATTACACTTTGGATATATAAGCCTGTACCACCACAAAGGATAGTATGTTTTCCCCTTTCTAGAATGGATTGTCGGGCTTGATGGAAGTCAGCGATAAAGTTTCCGAGATGATAGCGTTCTCCCGGTTCATGGGTGTCGATAAGATGATAGGGAATATCTTGATATTCCGATAGATCTTTTCCCGTACCGATGTCCATTCTTTTATAGATTTGGCGGGAATCTCCACTGATGATTTCAGCATCGATGCGTTGCGCCAGTTGAACGGCTAGTTTCGTCTTTCCTGAAGCTGTAGGTCCTAAGATAACGATAACTTTCTCTTTCGGAACGGTTTGCTGTTCCAAAAGAGAAAGTGTATATTTTAATCTGTCTATCACAGAACAAATTTAGTCCATTTTTCTGTTCCTTCGTTATTTTTTACGACAGTATCGATAAAAGCCATGCCTCTTACGCCATCGTAAACTGTTGGAAAATCTTGTTGTTCAGCTGTCGGAATTTGTCCTTCACGTTTTGCCGTAACTGTTGCCGCAAAATTACGGTAGATATTCGCAAATGATTCCAATAAGCCCTCTGGGTGACCTGCTGGTACGCGGGTATTATGTGTTGCAAAAGAACTCAACGTATAAGGCGCTGCGTAAGCATTTCCTGTGCGATAAAGCTGACGAGGCTGATCAAGCATCTTGATGATTAAATTGTTCGGATCCTCATTTGCCCATTCCAATCCACCTTTTTCACCGTAGATACGGATACGAACGGCATTTTCTTCTCCGGCTGAAATTTGCGAAGCCATTAATACACCTTTAGCACCATTTTCGAAACGCAAAAGCACCGAGCCATCGTCATCCAATAGACGACCTTCAACAAATGTTGTGAGGTCTGCACATAGTTCTTGGATTTTTAACCCCGATACATATTCCGCTAAATGCGCAGCATGGGTACCGATATCACCCATAACCAACGATTTACCTGAGCGTTTCGGATCTGCACGCCAAGCGGCCCCGGCATTACCTTCGCGTTCTGTTAGTCGGCTTAACCAACCCTGTGGATACTCAACCACAATCTTTCTGATCTTACCGAAGTGGCCTTCTTTGACCATCGCTTTGGCTTGTTTAACCATCGGGTAGCCGGAATACGTATGCGTAAGACACAGTGTGCGGCCTGTGCGCTCTACTGTTTCCTGTAATTCTTTTGCTTCTTCAACAGATACTGTCATTGGTTTTTCAACAACAACATCAAAACCTTTTTCTAGCGCTAATTTAGCTGGAGCAAAGTGTAGAAAATTGGGGGTTACGATCGTTACAAAATCCATACGCTCGCCTTCAGGAAGCAAAGATTCTTTTTCGATCATCTCTTCATAGTTTAGATAGACACGCTCAGGAGCTACAAATAAGTCTTCTCCAGATTGTTTTGAAATCTGTGGATCAATACTAAATGCACCACAAACCAGTTCAATCTTGCCATCCATAAAAGCAGCAATACGGTGTACAGCGCCAATAAAGGCATCGTTTCCGCCTCCGACCATACCCATGCGAAGTTTTCTCTTCATAACGTTATTATTTTTGATTATTTATTTTTCAAACCCTTACAGTGTACAATATACACAATTTAGCTTATTTTACATATAAAATCATCTTGATGCTGCCCATATTTTCCTTTGGAAAGCCATTCGGATATTGTTCCATTAATACCTTTAGCTCTTCTGTATTGCGATAAACATATCTTTTTGTCTCTGCTATCCAAAAGTTGATAGGTGCAGTTATTTCCTTCGCAACAAACCCAATTTTTTCGAGCGAAGAATGTTGGCTCCAATCACGGTCGGTGAAAGTCATAATGTCTCCTGGCGAGAAATCGCTACAAAAGGCTTTAATTAATTTGCTAAGGCCCCCTATGACATTAATACCTGTTTTATTACAAAAGCGTAATAGTTCAAATGAGCGATAATCTTCATCTTTATCCAACATTCGGCGCCCTCCAGAGAATACCGCGACCGCAACAAGCTCTCCCTGTTCATAAAGGCCATAACGATACTTGCCGGGAAGAGCGGTTTGTAAATGATGTTCCACGAGGAACTGTAAACTCGTTCCTTTGTCGATCCGGGCAACTACAGTATTACGGGCGTAAATGCGTTTGTCATTTTTTGTTCTAGAAACAATGCGCCTGACGATCAAATCAAACTTTGTTATTAATTGGTCTTCATCGATATGAATACAAGGATCGGAAGTATCACGTCTCACGGATTTCTCGTGAGGGTATAGTAAAATGTTAATTGTTAATTCCGGAGATGATATTTGTATAAATCCATCAACATGACAAAGCGCTAATGAAACTTCAAGAGCTTGCTCTAGCCTAAGCTTGAACTGTGTCGACAAATTTATAAACGAAGGATCCATAAAACAAAAGTAACTTTTATGGAAGTTTTGACGAAATATTCACTTTTAATAATTATCCGTACCTTTGTACCCAAGAATATAATGGAGCGACAGCGTATCCTTGTTAAAAAAGTACAATGACTCAGGATGAGCAATTAGCCTGACATGATCTAAAATAAAAACGTGCTAAAATTACAACAGGCGCCAAGTGACTTTAAAAGCAAACAGCGTGTAACGAGCTCAGGTAGAAATGAGTATCGGCACTTATAAATAATTATAATACATATGAAACTTCCGATAGTGGCGTATGGCGATCCTGTATTAAGAAAGGTCGCTGAAGAAATAGATGAAGACTATCCAGATTTAAAGAAATTGATTGATGATATGTTCGATACCATGTATGCAGCGCATGGTGTTGGCTTGGCAGCTCCACAGGTAGGTTTGCCTATACGTATGTTCGTTATCGATGCAACTCCTTTCGCAGAAGATGATGAAGAAAACAAAGAAATGCTCCAATCGTTCAAAAAAGTTTTCATCAATCCCATCATGGTTGAGGAGTCTGGTGAAAAATGGGCTTTCGGTGAAGGCTGTCTAAGTATCCCAGATATTAATGAGGACGTATTGCGTCACCGGAATATTCGCATCAATTACTTAGATGAGAACTTTGAAGAGCATGAAGTAGACTTAACAGGTTTGGCTGCCCGAGTGGTACAGCACGAATATGATCATATTGAAGGTAAACTATTTACCGACAAATTGAGTGCCTTGAAGAAGACGATGCTAAAAGGTCGATTGGATGCTATCGTGAAAGGAAATATTCGTGTTGGTTATAAAATGAAATTCCCACAGCAAAAGAAAAAGCGTTAGTTCATACTAACGCTTTTTCTTTGTCGCTTCCTTCTAGTCCGTCTTTTAATCCATTTTTAATATGGATTCGGTCATCCAGTGTGACGTGTTCTAGAAAGTTTACGTGCTAAGAGGGACTTTCCTCAATCCAAGCGGGGTAAATACAAACGATATTTAACGGCTGTCATTCGTATTAAAAAGACAACAGCAGCCCCAATAAATGCCGCCCAGGAGAGGTCGAGATCAAGGTGCACCAGCAAGATATATGTGAGCCCTCCACCTAAACAGGCCGTAGCATATACTTCTTTTTTAAAGATTAGTGGGGTTTCGTTGAGTAGCACATCGCGTGTCATCCCCCCACATACCGCGGTGAACATTCCAAAGATAATGGCAGCATAGGTATTGCTTTCGTAGTTGAGTGATTTTTGTACCCCAAGGATGGTAAAAAAGCTAATTCCGATGGCATCAAAAAGTGTCAACGTACGATAATAACCATACAACTGTTTATTGAAGATAATGGCAATTAAAATTCCGAGGAAAATAGCGATGAGATAATTGCTATCATTGACCCATACTGGGCGTAGATTCAAAAATACATCCCGCATCGACCCACCGCCAATGGCTGTCACAAACCCTAAAAAGGCTGCCCCAAAAATATCAATATCTTTACGTTTTGCCGACAGGGTACCCGATATTGCAAAAAATAAAGTGCCAAGCAAATCGCTTAGATAAAAATAGTTGGCATCAGTAATCATGGTAATCCTTTTTAAATCAATATGTTAAATCCTCCATCTGACATTGTCCCATTTAGCCTATATCAACGGGGATAAACTTCCCTTTATTGGACAAATTTAGGAGAAATCTTGATAGTTTAGATTCACCGAAAGGCGAATAGCTTTCAAACCCGCGATTCCCTGTACATCCTCCAATTTTAAATGTTCGATGGCATGCTCAATGATGCCCATGTCGTAGATTGCCTTTATACTCAACATGAGGTCCTCCAGGATTTCATCCGACAAATAGACAATAGCAATTTTATTGACCTGGGTAAGTCGTTCTTTGGTTCGCTTTATCCGAATTTTGTCTATCCTTTTTTTGATTATTTCATAACGGATATTGAGTGATCCCTCGACATCAAACCTCCGTTCATCTTCCCGGAAGCTGATATCAATGCTATGTGGATTGATAAAAATCAACTGTGTTGTTTCTAAAGCCAAAGGCAGAATATTTTTCGCATGGTAAGCTTTCAGCGCAATTCTTGCCATAGAAATAATTTGCTGACGCCTAAATACATTGATAAATTCGTAGCTGAATGGCTGTTGTGGCGTAATGGATTCGCCGATATAAATGTCATATTCAATACCGTCTGTCCTGAATTTTTGAAAATACGATGGGTAATTCCCCTGAATGAAGCTATTGAAATGGTCTAGTTCCTTACCGATCAATTGATTGATCTGGCGTAAAGAAGTTTCAAATTCATTCCTATAAAATTCACCGGTTTCTCGATTGGTGAAAAAATGCTTCGCGTAATGTTCAATCACCGCTATTTTTGATGGAAATTGCTTTCTGGCTTCTTCTAAAAATGGCTGTACATCTTTTCTAAAAAACTCAATAATCTTGACCATAGACTCATCAAACGAAATACGGTCAAGAGATTCTGTAATTTGATCAACACGTGCTGAAAAAGTCATGATCAACTTGTGTTTTCCATCTAAAGAGAGTTCATCAATAAGCATGGCGAGCTGTTTGACCTTGAAGCTAAAGTCTTTCAGAATGGAGGCGTTTCTTATGATCGTAGAGTCTTTGACATCGACAGCACCATAGAGCGGATAGACTTCTTCAAATACAACCGCTTTGATATGTGCATCCGGGCTGTCGTTTTCCAGTTCCTGGATATACTGGGCCGCTATATGGTTAAATTTCCACTGAACCGAAGGCTGTATGGTCGTAAATCGGTTGATGATGATATCGTCGATACGTTTTTTAAATTCTAGCGTAATATCCTGAGATAATTGTGATAAAAGCGGGACCAAAGAACTTAAGGCTTGCATTGTCTCATTGTCGAGCTGATCTTGTTCACGGCTGTATATTTCCAATATGCCTGAGAGGGAATGATTATGGATAAGTGGAATACACAGATAGGTCGTTACGCCCGAGTGGCCAATCCGCTCGTCAAAAATGGATGTGGTATTTCGGAGGCCATTCGTTTCATTATTGGTATAAAAGATCACATGCGGATGTTTTAGGTAGCCCGCAAGTTCAGGATTGATCTTGAAGGGTTTATTTGCGGAATACGCTTCGGCAATCAAGACGCTCTTATTGTTGATTGAATAATCGAAAAATGGTACCCCATTTAATTGGAATAACGGAAATAAACTAAACACGGTATCAGCCCCTTTTAATAGCGGTGTAATGATTTTCTCTAAATCAGCTAAAAAGAGATGATAATTGTATGTCGGCAAGTCCAAAAGAATGGACTGAATACGGCGTAAAATATGTTCCGTACTGGTCTTTCTGAAGGTTACAATACTAAAGCCCGATAATTCAAAATCTTCCAGTTTAACAGTATTGATAACGGTGTTCCAATCAAAAAGCGAATCACTCGGATTTTCCGATAATCGTCCTATATCAAGGGCAGGCAATGTTTTTTTTGCCTTGATCTCCACAAATTTGAAATCGATGTCCAAATCGTAATAATCGACGATCTCCCCCTTATCATTGAGTTGATGGTAAACAATACTGCTGTTCTCATTGGAAGAAAAGCCATAGAGCCGTTCGAAGATGAGAGTATAAAAGAGCTTTTCTTGATTAGTAAGAAGGCTGCCGGTAGGCATCTTCCCTTGAATTTCTTGCTCCACAAGCTGATGACTAGCTAGGTCGAAAAAGGCTTCCGTGCCATAGAAGGCTTCTTCTGCTAGGGCTGTTGTGAGTGCCCAATATCTTTTTGGAGCAGTGTCAAGCAACGATACGGAGAGGCTATAAATCAATTGCAGAATATCTTTATAGGCATTGAGGTTATGCTTGCAGAGTTTACCGTTGAGATGCTCTATTTCTTTGATGCGTTCCAGCGCAAACAAAGGAATCATGTCATCCGATGAAGTGCCATTTTCAATAAAAGACTCCAGGTATTTGAAAAATGGTTCAAAGTCTAGCCTGCCATCATACGTATTGGCCGTTTTCGCCGTTGTGAGTTGTACTTTCTTTATCTCCATAGATCGAAAATTTTAAAAGCGGAAACCTGTGCTGAAATAGGGATACCAGCCTTCATTGGATTTCGTCATGACAAAATGCAAAGGAAGCGCATTGGCGACGATGTAATAAATGCCACCACCCACACCTTGATGAAACTTATCGCTGTTATAGCCCTTTGCCCACACTTTTCCAAGATCATACATACCCATTAGTCCGAATTCACCTGGAAGAACATAGCTTTTGACATCAATTACTTTGATACGAGCCTCTAGGTTATTGTAAAGCATCTGTTGCCCTGCAAATCGGTACTGGCGAAATCCTCTGAGATTTTCATGGCCGCCTAGAAATAGATATTGATAAAATGTAGGGTTCCCGACAACGATCCCCCCTCCCGTTCTATTGGCGAATATAATGCCTTCATTGAATGCACTGAAATAGCCGGTTATTGCGGCACTTAACTGCGCTGAATTTTTTGAGTACGGATTGAGTCCAAAATAAGAATTCAAAGCGGCTTCAATATATAGCCCTTTACTTGGGTTAATCTTTCGATTACGGGAATCTTGCGTTAAAAAGGCATTGATACCTGCAAAAGCTTTGTCTTTTGTAATCGATAAACTATCGTAAGAATGTAAAGCTTGGGGATTTAAAATAAATCGATCTTCATTCTCAATTGGATCTAAGTGGTAAAATTGGATATGCGGACCTACGGCAAAGCTTAATGTAGATGAAGGTTTCCATCTTAACTGCGGATTGATATTGAAAATATTGAATCTGCTTCTGTAATATTTTGCACCATACTGTTCCTTTAAGAAGAGCGAGTTATTACCTACACCGAAGAAGTTTTGAGTGTTGTCAGGAGCTTTTGCTAGCGCATCGACAACAAGATCTGCATCTCCGACAACAGCTATCCATTCGCCTCTATAGTGAATTTTATAAGCTCCGGTCCGGAAGGCTGTTGCTACAGTCAGTTGTTGCTTATACGTAAAAGGATTTTTTCTAAATCCACGCTGATGTGTATAAGCAGCCCCCAGCCCGAGCGAAAAACCGTCATCAACATTATAACCCGCAGTCACCAGAGGAAGCCAGGTGTTATATAGGTTTACAGGAACAAATTGCGTGTTGGTACTATCTTGTGCATAATGACGCTTTATTTTGTTCTTCTCACCCAGTAAAGTGGAGTTTTTGGTATTCTCGTAAAGCTGTATTTTCGATTTGCTTTCGTTGATAACATAAGTCTTTGGCGTGCTATCTCCAATAATTCGGAGTTTAATCGGAGAATTTGCGTTATCGATGACAACAGAGTCTTTTCCCTCACCTAAATAGAGACGAATTTCTTTTGTTAGGCGGTTTTTATAGGTTTTGTACATCAATGCTTTGGTGACCTTACCATCTTTATTGATCTTCGAAACTTTGACTTTCAGGTTTTTATTTTCCGTGCTCTGTATTTCTACTTTTTCGTTTTTGTCGCTGAGGTGAATATCGACAATGTTATTGATGAAATTATAATACTCTTCCATCGCTGAGGGTAGAGCATCACGACGGCTTTGAAGTGTTTTAAAAATTTGTTCCCCACGAATAGCAATGGACGACTGTGGCAGGCTACGTACCGACTCCCATAATACCGAATCTGTGAGACGTGCTACAAATTGCTTGACCTCTTTGGTCCATTCCTTGTGAGAAAGCTGGTTGCTCGGATGGGCATTTAAAAAACGCGATTTAAATAAAGAATAGCGAATATTGGGAATACCCGTCGTAAAACCTTGCATGACTGGGTTGACAAATTGCTGATAGATATCTTTCATCAGAAAACCTTGTGTGACACGCAGCGCCTGATCCCGATCGCGGGGAATAGGAATGTAGTCTTTATCGTGATCTGTGCTATCCTGATTTTCATTATACCAACGCCATTGATCCTCGTGTCGATCCCAATCGCTTACCAGTACATCCAGCATTCTTGCGCGCAGATATGCCTTAGCCTTAAAGTTATCATCGTTATCTTCCTGTAGTTTTCGGACAGCTTTGGGGCTGTTGTCTGAATCACCAAGTGGTTCGCGTTCTTCTAGTAAAGCCACCGTATGCTCAAAAAGCGGTGCGTATTCCCCCAATATGCTGTCTTGTGCAACAACGCCGATGATGGGATGGGCATGGGGGACGTTCACGGCATTTGCCAAAGCAGGGATCATAAGTGCGGAATAGGGATGCTGGGCGCTGGTGGCATCGTCTAAGACATCCTGTACAAAGGTCCCATGGAGCTCTTCAGGTATGAGGGATTCAGTCCTTTTATTGACCGAACGTAGTGCCCATTCCCGACCGATTGAATCCGTAAGTCGTAGGGAAACCGATTGCATCCCGCCGCCCTGTTTGACAGGATGCAGTCCCCCGAACAAGGTTGAAAGCTGAAGCAAAGGCAAGGTGGTTTCCGCGGCCCATTCTTTGCGGTAATTTTCGCCAAGGAAGAACTTCTTGAATTTACTGGCTTTACCATATTTTGCATTTGCAACGATGCTTAAACTGTCCTTGATAACGGTTTGAGCAAAGGATTTGCCCTGATGTGCAGGGGACTGTGTATGCTTTTGTTGTGAATAAGCATGACTAGCAAGAAAAATAAGAAAGAATGGTACTACCTTTTGCATGCCTATTTTTGTTCAAATTTATAAATGATCCCTTTATCCTGATTACCGGCTTCGCTGCTGATGTAAAGATTAAATTTTGAATCAAAGTTAATGCCTTCAGGTTGAGGGAAGATCTTCGGGTCTAATGGAGAGAGTGATTTCACATGAAAATTCTCATCGGTTACAACAAGAGCTTTGTCTACAGAAGATAAGATATACCATTCCTTGCTGTCTGCTTTTTTAGCTAACGCCGAGGGTTTGAACGTTTTCTTAATTTTAGCATCAAATGCATGAAGTTCATCAAGCTGGATGGCAAATTCTCCCTTCGGCTGAAATTGACCACGCTCGTCAATTGAAAAGACATAACCCGAGGTTTGCGATTGTTTTCTGTCGACCTTACATTCTTTACATAATACGTATGCCTGGTTGCTTTCGCGGTCAACAAAAAGCCCTTCATACTCTCCTTTTGGAAGTAAATTTTTCTGTTCGACCACGTTTTTTATATCGTCCTTTTCGGCAATGGGAAAGGAATAGATGCTACCATTGCTCTTTAAAATAAAGAAATGTGTATTGCTTATCGAGATGTCCTCATAGTCGCCATCTTTTCCAAAAGGGTTGAACGTAACTTTTTGTGTCGGTTTGTTAAATTTATAAAGAAAGCCCTGCTCATCTTGAATGGCATAAATATCGTCATCCTGTCCCGCGAGAAAAGCTATTCCGGATATTTCTAACAATTCGTCGGGCAAACTCATCTTTATGCCCGAAGATAATGTATAGGGTATTTGTTGCTGTTTTTCAGCTTGAACATGAGCGAGCTTGTTGTTATTTTCCTTGGTTGTATTATTCGGATTGCAGGCGAGAAAAATAACAGAAGCAAAACCTAATGCCATAGTTGTCAATATCGTGGGATTTTTCATCATTATATGATTAAATTTTAAATTGAGGAAGCCATCCGGTTTCTGAATGAGCTTACGTTCAATGATTATATTGTTGGGCTTTTAGGCTGTTCTTGTTGTAATGAGCTGCCTTGTTGAATAGCCCTATTGTCTCATGTTGCCTTTCAAATAATGAAGGATTTGTTGCTGAGAAACATTTTTCTGCTGTGTTTCTATTGCCTGATTTTGTCCGTGTTCATCCAGTAAAGTTGCTTCGGTGTCGTCTGCAAACTGAATATCGAATAGCTCTTGTATTTGATGTGCTAATGTTAGATTCAGCAATGGAAAGCAAGTTTCTATACGTCGGTAGATGTTACGGTTCATCCAGTCTGCAGAGCCCAGATACGCGCTCGTTTGTGCTTGATATTGAAAAATAAATATTCTGCCATGTTCTAAATATCGTCCTACAATCCGTTTCACGACAATGTTGTCGCTCAATCCGGGTACTTGTGGTTTTAGTCTACAGATTCCTCTGACCAATAATTGCAGTTTTACCCCTGCCCGGCTCGCCTCATACAATTTATTGATTAACGATTCTTCTTCCAGATTGTTTAATTTAATTTTTATTGTAGCGCTGTCTCCGTCTTTAGCTGCTTGGATGGTCTTGTCTATCAGGGATAAAAATGTATGTTTGAGATTGAACTGTGCAATTAATAGATGGTTAAAAGACAGCTCATTTGGATGATGGGGTTTTCTCCGAGCTGGTAAAAACTCGAATAGCATGTCTAATTCGTTGGTCAATAGTTTATTTGAGGTCATAAGGAAGTAGTCCGTGTAGACCTTCGCCGTTTTTTCATTTAGATTTCCTGTGCCTAATAAAGCACTTTCTCGACCCTCTTTGCGTTTGACGAGCGCTATTTTGGCATGTACTTTTAAATTGGGGATGCTATACGTGATTTTGACGCCCTGTTCTTTCATTAATCGAGCCCAATGTATATTATTCGCTTCATCAAAGCGCGCTTTCAATTCGACAAATACATTGACTCTTTTCCCATTTTTTGCTGCGGTAGCCAGCGCTTGTGCAATATGCGAATCACCGGCGATACGGTATAAGGTCGTGTAAATCTCATCTACGGTTGGATCTATTGCGGCCTCATTAAAAAAACGTAGTATGGGATCGAACGATTCATAGGGCGTGCAGACCAACAGATCCTCTCGGTCTATTTGGTCAAAGATAGATTCCCTGAAATTCTGATTCTTATTGATTTGCAGCTGTTTTGGATAAGAAAGTTCTGCTGTTTTAATCGGAAATGAAAATAGATCTTTCAGATTGTGATAGTTTCCGCCTTCGACAATGCTACTTTTTCGCAGATCAAATAGTGTTGCCAATGTTTCAATCAGCTGTTTTGGCAGATTTGGCTGGAATAGAAAGCGTGTCGCATAGCCAAGATCACGTTTATTGACTTCCGTCTCAATTTTTTGGGCAATATCACCCTCAAATTCATCTTGGAGATTTAATTCCGCATCCCTTGTGATTTTAAAGGAATAGAAATTTAATGATGTATTTCTTATGGCTTCAGGAAAAAATGCTTTGATAATATCATCGATGAGTACGACATATTTATTCCCATTGATCTCACAGGTGAAAAAGCGGCCAATATGATTTGAAGGGACATTTAGAAAGAATACCACTCCAGTATTGTCGTCTGTAACGACGAAGTAGAGCTGATTGTTGATCGGAAAAAAAGAAGTATCATCAATTGGTATAATTTGGAGGTAGGAGGCAATTGTACTAAAGAAATATTGAGCTGCGAGGTCTTTTATTTCTGCTGGAATAGCTTGGTTGTAGATAAAGGATATATTTTCTTTTGCTAATTCTTGGATAATATCAGCTAGTATTAAGCCAAATTTTTCCTGTTGTTTGTTGATGGTTTTTGACGCTTTTTTATATGTGCCAATATCGATGTTCGGAATGAGCTGTCCCGGATTTTGCTTCATTATTTTTTTCCAAGCCATTAGTACAGGCATTCTAACACGATAAAATTCATCCAGATTGGACGAGAAAATAGCGAGAAACTGTAGTTTTTCCAGTAAAGGTACCTCCTCACGAGCGGCTTGGTCAAGTACCCGGTCATTGAACGATAACCAGCTGATGTCTCTGTTGATATAAAGATCTTTCTTCTTCATCCGTATAAATTTATGGTTATGGCAACGTGCTTACAACAACATTAATAATGATGCTATCTATTGGTAGCTAATGATTGATCTAAAGGCGGCATCTTTTTAAATAAAAAAGAAAGTTTGGAAAACATGATGCTGAAATATTTCACTGTTTTTATAGTATTGCATTAAAATATGGTTGCGGCGACAAAAGAAACAACCGATATAACAAGTCCAAACATAAAAATTCCATAGGCGTATCGTAGAAGCTTATATTTTCGTCCTAATACCACACCTTGCGAATAAACATCCTTGGTGAGCATGCCATATAGAAATTCCGAGTCGACCATTACCTTCTGCATACCCTCGTTATAATCGTCGAGTTTCATTTTGTAAAAATTTCCAAAAAAGAGAAGATTGACTGATTTCTGTTCGATTTCCTCCTTTGAGAATTTACCCGACGGAATTTTGGGTATCGTTGACAGTATGGCCATGACCATGGTTGCTACCACGGCTGTAGTTAAGATAATTGTTGGGATAATCAGGTGCTCGTTGGCATCTAGTTTCCGAAATAAGACAGCAATCACGACAGAAAGGATAATAGAATTGACCGTTAAGAGGATGTTGGCCTTATTGTCTGCCATGTCGCTTAGTCGCTGATTGTTTGAGGACGTAATCCGGAACATTGTTTCTATCCCACGTTCTGGCTTACTGCCTTTCTCTTTTTCCTTTTTGTCTTCCTTTTTACTTTCTTTATTTTTTGAGATAGATTTCTCCTGTTTTTTCTCCAGTTCTTTTAGATTCATCTCCTTTTTGGCATTAAGCTTTTGTTGCGCATATTCAGTATGGTAATGATGGCTCATTAGTAGTTTGATTGTGCCGGCCCGCCATACGTCTTTATCGATCTCCTTCCCTAGTACTGCTTCAGCTTCGGCTTTCATCAGTTTGTTTCTGTTGACGAAATCCTCATTCCCAAAATGAAATAGGTCTGCGTCGCAGAGAATTTGCTCCAGCAGATTTGTAGGATCCTGAGGCATTCTCGTTGCTAAAATACAACCTTTGATTTTTTCCTGTATGGCTTCCGGTATGCCTTTGTCCTGGAGGAAATTTAAAGCAATTTCGACACTTCTTTTTTCATGACCAATAGCATTGTCAGATTTTACGTAGCCGAGATCATGAAAGTAGGCGGCACTAATAACAATAAAGTGATCCTCCTCTCCTAGTTTATAGTACGATGAAATCTCCTCCGCGGCACGTACAACAGAACGTGTGTGTATCGTATTGTGAAAACAATGGCAAACTGAAATATTTTCTGTAATATAAGTTTCAGCATATTCTTCTACCTGTTTTAAAAGCTGAGCATAATCTATCATGGACCAATATGGTTTTATTTGCAATAAAAGTATTTAATATCTTTAATTTCTTAAAAATAAGGTCTTCTTTTTTGTTATTTATTAACCTAGATCAAATTTACTGAAAAAAGCGTTATTCCAGTAGTTGTAAAATTGACTGTTATATAAGTAGATGAATTGTTCTTAAAACAGACCGCTAATCGGATGAAATATTTAGCTTTTAATAAAAAAGAGTACCCAGACTAATGCTAATCAAGGAAACCTAGGTAAAGTACTCGAGCAAACATTTACTAAGGCGGTCATTGAGCATGTCTCAGATTAATACCGTCGATAGGTAAAAACGATAAAATAGGGCGTCCAGAATTCGAAATTGGATTCTAAACTGGATCCTGATTCAGTCCTATGTTGAGGCCGATGCGGGAAATTAGTAGGGTGAAATGCTTTTTTAGCCCTTTTTATGCTGTGTTACTCCGAGCATATAGCGCTTTTTAGTCATTATTCAGGGTTTATCCAGTTTTCATTCCGCCCCGAAAGCCACTCTAAGGACAGCTAAAGGGGGGAGCATAGCGTGACAGGGCTTACTGCGTGCCTGACTCGGACTCAACGCAGACTCACCTCGGGTTTAGCACGTATTCACGGTGTATCACTGATAAATAAACACAGCTTATGTGTTGCCTTAAACCAAGGGAGATAAGATAGCAAGGGTTGCTCCGCTCCATCGTTAAATTGGGGCATTCCCCTACGCTGCTCTGCTCCCAAATTCTTTTTGCGCCTTTGATAGTATGTTTTTCCGAGTTGTTTTCGTGTTTGCTGCGTTGCTACGGAGCTGTTCGGCTACGGTTCAGTCTGGTATTGTCCTTTTTTAGGGGCATCCGGGGGACATGGTGGCGTTCGGAGCGTCATTTGTCCGTGCTGGCAGCGGGGTGAGTGCGGGCTTAGAGTCGGAGACAACACGGCCTCACCACGGACGCAGGACGTTCAGGGGCTAAACCAGCCCCGACCATGGTACGAAGGAGGCTGGGAGGGCAGTCGGAGGTTTCCGCAGACCTTTGTCAGCAGCCGGAGCGTTGTCCCCAAGCGGAACCACCTTTCCCTAGATAAGGGAGAGTTAAGGATGCTTTATTTCTTAGTTTAGCTTTTGTTTACCGTTAGCTTAGTAATAAGTTAGGGTTTGCTTAGCTATAACCTATACTATACCTAAACTAAACCTAACTAAACCCTAAACTAACCCTAAGTAAACAGGCAGGAAAGTATAACTGCAAATGAAGGTATTCCGGAGCCCTGTGTTCTGCCATTTTTCCGACCTACCGATATCCGCCTATCCCCTGTTATATCCTGCATTGCGGTGTCTTTCCGCTGTGATCTTTCCGATGGGACAATTTTCCGGTCTTATCAATATCCACCCGTTTATAGGCTGCGCCTATGCGCATCGTCTTCGATTGAGCGTTGAGCCGAGCGGGCTACCAAAGTGATCCCGAGCTTAAGCAGATCGAGCAATACAATGTTCATCCATGTTTCCGCTGCGGAGCCTGTATCGAGTCCCGGTTCCCGTCCCTATTCTGTGCCGGATCCGGCCTTCCCAGCCTTCCGATCACCTGTTTTACAAAAAGAATC